>JBQCIY010000188.1:0-22550 GCA_051953275.1 Devosia sp.
CGCCATGTAGGTCGACCAGACGAAGATGGCGGCGGCGACGAGCATGGCGATGAACCAGACGGCGCGCGGCACGCGGTTCCAGAAGATCAGGATCAGAGCCAGCACCGGCAGGCCCCAGTAATAAGCCTGGCGCTGCGCCAGGCAGAGCTCGCAGGGGACGAGGCCGCCGAAGATCTGGGTACCCCAGGCACCGAGAATCGTCGCGAGGCCGATGACGAAGGCGGCCGCCACCAGGATACGGTCGGGCGGAAGGGGGCGGCTGGTTGTGCTCATGCTCGTCGTGGTCATGGTCTGATCCGGTTGTGCTGAGCGGATTGGGGCCGATCAGCGGGCGAAAGCAAGGGGTCTCGCGGCGATTTTATGACGCGGGAGCGATTCCCAGCCGCTCCTGGATGGCAAGCGCGTTGCGTGGGGCGTTGGGTTTGTCGGTCGAGACGAAGTAGGCGAACACGTCGCGCTGTGGTTGGGCCCCCTGCATCGGCGCCACGACCCTGCCGCTGATCGGCTTGCCCGTGCTCAGCGCACTGAAATTGCCCGCCCAGGACTCGAGCTCCGCAGCAGAATAGCGTTCGCCTCCCGGCGGGCCCTGCAGGCGGCAATAAGTGAAATCGGCGGTCTGGTCGAGATAGGGCCAATCCGCGGTGTCGGCGATGACGAGCGCAACATTGTGCGCCTTGAGCAGATCGATGAAGGCGGGCTCGGCGAAGGTCGCGTTGCGCACTTCGATGGCCTGCCGGATGCCGCCGGGCAGCAGCTTGAGGAAGCCTTCAATCCGGGCGGCATCGAACTTCATGTTCGGCGGCAGCTGCCAACAGACGGCGCCGAGGCGCTTACCCAGCGAGGCGATCGAGCTGAAAAAGAAATCCAGCGGTTGCTCGACTTCCTTCAGTCGCTTGATGTGGGTCACCGCCTGGTGGCCCTTCACGGTGAAGACGAAATCCTCCGGTGTTTCGGCGGCCCAGGCTTCGAAGCTGGCGGGCTTCTGGTTCTGGTAGAAGGTCGAGTTGATCTCGATCGCGGTCACATGGCGACTGGCCCAGTGCAGCTCCTCCTTCTGCTTGAGGCCTTCCGGATAGAATTGGCCGTTGCGCCACTCCGGAAATACCCAGCCGGCCATGCCGGTCCTGATCCTGCCCGCCATTGTTCCGTGCTCGCCCGTTCTCTCGCCCGCGAGCATAGCAGCATTCCCGGCGTCAAAAAAAGGCGCGCGTTCAGGCGGTTGCGGTCGCCCGGTCGACGGCCGCCATGACTCCCAGCCGCTGCATCAGGCCCCTGGCGTTGTCCGGCGCCTGCAATTTGTCGGTGTTGTCGAAGAAGACGAAGACATCGCGCGGCCGGGCATCGCTACCCGGCGGCACGATAAAATTGCCGTCGGTCATGACGGCGCCCGTCGCCCACGCCTCGAGGCGGGCGGCCCAGCGATCGAGCTCAGCCTCGGAATAGCGCGACTGATAAAGCTCGGTCGAGCCATGCAGGCGGCAGTAGACGAAGTCCGCGGTAAGGTCCATCAGCAACGGCCAGTCGACGGTGTCGGCGCAGACGAGCGCGATGTCGTGTCGGCGCAGCAGCTCGATGAAGGCCGGATCGCGGAAGCTCTCGCTGCGGATTTCGATGGCGTGGCGCAGCGGAAGGTCGTCGGCGACATCGAGGTGGGCGGGCGCGCGCAAACGATGATCGTGACGTTCGCCGAGCGCGGCGGCAGCGCGATGGGTTCGCGGCAGGAGCTCGAAGAACTGCACGAGCCGGTCGCGATTGAAGACGAACCGCTCGGGGAACTGCCAGAGGATCGGCCCCAGCTTGTGACCGAGCGCCAGAGGTCCTGACGCGAAGAAATTGGCAAGCGGCGCTTCGGCGCGGGTGAGCTGCAGCATGTGCGTCAGGAAGCGCGGGCCCTTCACGGCGAAAACGAAATCGTCCGGCGTCGCTGCCGCCCAATTGGCGAAATTTTGCGGTACCTGCATGCCGTAGAAGGTGCCGTTGATCTCGAGCGCGTTGAACTGCGCGGCGGCGTAGGCAAGCTCGCGCTTCTGCGGCAGCCCTTTGGGATAGAAGGCACCGCGCCAGGGGCTGTAGGTCCAGCCGGACACCCCGATCCGTACGTCTCCGCGCCGAGCCATGCAGATGATAACCGGCTCGGTGCGGCGGCGGTTCCGGTTGACGGCTCACGGGGTTTCGCCTTATCTCGCGCAACCTTCAGGGCGCCCCTGTGGTGGAATTGGTAGACGCAGAGGACTCAAAATCCTCCGCCGCGAGGCATGTCGGTTCGAGTCCGACCGGGGGCACCAGACTTGCCTTGGGCGCTGAGGGGCTGGTCCCTGGGGCGGAGGCGCCGCATTTGCAGCAAACCCGTCTGAGCATCGCGCTCCCGGCACTCGCAATTGCACTGATTGTTGCGGTCCGCATCTGGTTCGATCTCGCCACGCCGCCGATGGGCGACGAAGCCTACTACTGGATCTGGGGGCAGCGGCTGGGCTGGTCGTATTTCGACCATCCGCCGCTCGATGCCTGGCTGCAGGCCGGCGTCGCGGCGATCTTCGGCTGGTCGAGGGTCAGCCTAAGGCTGCTGACCTGGCTGAGTTTTGCCGCCACGCTTGCCGTGCTGTGGCTGATGGGGCGCGAACTCAGGCCAGCGCAAAGCGGGGCGGCGTGGTCGGTGCGCACCATGCTGGTGCTGCAGACGGTGCCGGTGGTCGCGATCTTTGCGATGCCGGCCTTCCACGATCACCTGCTGGTGCTGTTCAGCGTCGCGTCGATCTACTGCTTCTGGCGGTTTGCCATCCGGCAGAAGGATGGGCAGGGGGGCATCGGCAGCCTCTATGCCGCGGCGCTGCTGCTCGGGCTTGCGACGCTGGCGAAGTATAACGGCGCTCTGGTGGGCGTCGGATACGCCGCGGCATTGCTCACAAGTCCGGCGCTGCGGCCGGCGCTGAGGACGCCGCATCCCTATCTCGCGGCGCTGCTCGCCGTGGCAGTCCAGGCGCCCGTGATCTACTGGAACCTGACCGACGGGCTCGCGACGCTGTCGTTCCATTTCGTCGAACGACCCTCCGGGCACTGGACGCGACCCGACCTGCACCAGGGCCTGTTCTTCATGCTGTTCGGGGTTGCCGCTGTAGGGCCATTCCTGCTGCTCGGCGCGCTGCGGTTGCTGCGTGTGCGTCTCGAGCGAGGGGAGGCGCTGCTCGTCGCCATCGCGGGCAATGTGTTCATCGCCTCCACCCTCATCATGTTCGGCCTGTCGCTGTTCACCGACGTGCTGCTGCACTGGAACATCGTCGCCTATGTGGCGCTGGCGCTGACCGGCGCCTGGGCGCTGGGCCGGTGGCTGTTCTGGCCGCATGTGCTGGTGACGCTTTACCTGCTGACGGCTGCCGTCATCGGCTATTCCCATCCGCCCGGCATGCTGCCCGGATTCACGGACCCCGGCGCCGAAGCCAATTTCGGCTGGCCCGAGGTGGGGCGTGTCGTGAGGGCCGCCGAGCAGCAGCACCCTGGCGCTTTTCTTGCCGCGACCAAGTACAACTATGCTGCCCAGCTGAGCTTCGCCCTGCACCGGCTCGACGTGACCGCCATCAATCCGCTGCGATCGCAATATGACCTGTGGTGGACAGCCGCCGACCATATCGGCCAGGATGCCATCATCGTGGCCGACAGAACCAATCCCATCTCGCTGTCGAGCGGGCACTTCCACAGCGTCAGCAAGCTGGCCGACGTGCCGGTGATGCATGACGGCCGGCAGATCTGGCTGTTCGATGTCTATCTGGGCGAGGGCTACCAGGCGACGGATACAGGGGGCGGCACGTGACCCGCATCGACTGGCTGGTGCTGCGCCGGGTGATCGCCCGCATCGTGCTGACCCTCGTCATCTTCCTGGCCCTGCTGGCGCTGGTCGAATCGCTCAACACCACGAAGCTGCGCGTGCTGAACAGCCTCGGCGGGCCGCCGCTCGCAGCGGCGGGAATCGTGCTTTCGGCCTTGCGCAGTTCGCTGGGTGCGTTGCCGGTGACGGTGCTGATCGGCACCATCGCCGGCGTTCTCGACCTGCAGGCGCGGCGCGAATTCATGATCGTGCAGGCGCTCGGCGTGTCGATCTGGCGGGTGGCGCGCGCGCCGCTCATCCTGGTGCTGCTGCTCACCGCGTTTGCCTCGATCGGCGGCGAGACATTGCTCATCCTGGGCAATCGGGCGATGCCGGGGGAGCCGATCAACAACCAGGCCGGCTCGACCTGGCTCGAGCAGCATGGCAAGGACGGCAACTATCTGCTGCATGCGGAGCGGCTGACCGCCGACCCGCCCGCGGTCTATGGCGTCACGCTGTTCATGACGCAAGGCGAAGAGCGCGACCGGGTCGAGTCCGAACGCGGCGACCTGGTCGACGGCCGATGGGTGTTTGCCAAGGCGACCCGCTACCGGCTGGACTCGGGCACCGAGGCGGTGACGCAGTTTTCGATCGCGACGCAGACGACGCGCGGCGACCTCTACCTCGCGGCCACGGGGGCGCGCGACCTGACCCTGCCCGAGCTGCTGCAGAGCGTGGCGAGCTCGCTGTCGCAGGCCGACTATCGTTTCGTCACCGAGACCAGCCTCTATCGCACTTTCATGCTGCCGCTGATGGTGGCGGGATCGGTGCTGATCGGCTTCGCTACGGCGTCGGGCTACCGCCGCAAGGTCAACTACGGCAACGTCGTTCTATTCGGCATTGTGGCTGGCTTCGTGATCTTCACAATCAACGAGATGGCGATCCGTGCCGGCAATTCCGGTGTGCTGCCGCCGCTGGCGGCGGCGGCCGGACCGGCACTGGTGTCGATTCTGGTCGGGGTCACGGCGCTGCTTTATTCGCAGGACGGCACGCTGCGGCGATAGCGCTGCAAAGTTCAGGCGCGGGGCGGTGCATCGGTGCCATAGACGCCGCGGTAGTCGCGGATCTGCTGCTCGGAGTAGGCGGGCGCGTCTTCGTCGAAGCCGGCCCAGCCTTCGGCGAGGTAGTCGGTACGGCGGGCGTCGATATCGACGCCGGCGGCATTGCGCAGGATCGCCGCAACGCTGTCGGCGCGGTCATCCTCGGCGCGGACGCTGACCAGGGTGCCGCCACGGCGAACACCCTCGGCATAGACGTGCGCTTCCGCTTCGGGCACGCCGGCATTGGCAAGCGCCCCCAGCAAGCCGCCGGCCGCGCCGCCCACGACACCGCCGGCGAGCGCGCCGACCGCAGTTGCCAGCAGCCAGCCGCCGGCAATTACGGGGCCGATGCCGGGAACGGCGAGCGTGCCGAGCCCGGCGAGCAGTCCCGCGCCACCGCCGGCCACTGCGCCCACTCCGGCGCCCGCCGCAGCGCCTTCTTCGGCGCCGGTTTCGTCGGCGGTATAGCCGGTGGCGTTGGCGACGAGGGAAATGTCGCCGCTCGGGATGCCGGCGTCCTTGAGCGAACGCACCGCAGAGGCGGCGTGATCGTAACTGTCGAACAGCGCGGTAATGGTTCGCATGAGAACATCCCTCTCAAAATCTGCTGCAACAAGCGCGCTTCAGATTGCGCGCCGACTGTCAGGCAAACTCCGGGCGGGCGGATTGCGTTCCCCCTGCAGCGGGCCCGAAGCGGGCGCGATAATCCTGCGGACTGACGCCGAACTGCCGGTGCATGGCACGGCGGAGGTTCTGTTCGCTGCCGAGCCCGGTGAGCGTGGCGATGCGCTTGAGCGGCAGCCCGGTCTGTTCAAGGTGCCGGCACGCGGCCTCCACGCGCAGCAGTTCGACGGTCCTGGCCGGCGTCTGCCCCGTGTCGGCGGCGTAAAGGCGGGCGAAGGTGCGGGGACTCATGCCGGCCGCCTCGGCGAGCTTCTCCACGCGCAGGTCGCGAGCGAGGTTTTCGGTCATCCACTCGCGCAGCCTGGCGAAGCGGTCCTGGCGCGGCAGGCCGGCGCGCGGTGCACTGAACTGCGACTGCCCGCCGGGCCGCTTGACGAACATCACCAGTTGCCGGGCGGTGGCGGCGGCGACCGCATGGCCGAGGTCGTCCTCGATCAGCGCCAGCGACAGGTCGATGCCGGCGGTGACACCACCCGAACTCCAGATGTCGCCGTCGCGCACGAACAAGGCGTCGCGGTCGAGCCGGATGGCGGGGCGCCGTCGCTGCAGCTCGTCGACGCGCGACCAGTGGGTGGTGCAGCGTCGGCCGTCGAGCAATCCCGCATCGGCCAGCAGGAAGGCGCCGGTGCAGACCGAGCAGATGCGGCGTGGACGATGCGCGTTGCGGCCGATCCAGGCGACCAACCCCTCAAGGCCGACCGGACCTTCGGGCGGCAATCCACCGGGCACGATCAGCGTATCGATGGGCTTGCCGGCCAGGCTGCTCAGCGGTTCGGTGAGCAGCGGCAGGCCGGGGGCGGTGGCGACTGTCCCGCCTCGCTCCGAGACCGTCAGCAGCCGGTAGCCCGGGGTGCCGGCCGGGCGCAGCAGATTGGCGCTGGCGAAGGCCTGCAGCGGGCCGGCGACGTCGATCAAATTGCCGCCGGGGAAGGCGAGCATCGCCACCAGGCGGTCGCGCGCGCGGCGTGTCTCAGGCAAGGGCCGGCTCCGTGCGGCGGGCCCGCACCCAGCGCAGGATCATCAGCAGGCTGAGCAAAAGAATCGGCGCCATGCCGATGTTCAGCAGGTTCCAGCCGGCGGTCTGCAGCGCGACGCCGGCCGACAGCGCTCCGGCCGAGCCGGCGAGATTGTTGAACAGCCCGCTGATTGCCTGCGTCTTCGGCCGTTCGTTGGGGCGGTACGACTGCGCCAAGAGCGTCGTTCCAGACACGATCATCAGGTTCCAGCCGACGCCGAGGAAGAACAGTGCGGCGAAAAACGCGGGCAGCGCAGTGGAGCTGATGGCGGTGATGGCGCAGACGAGGAGCAGGGCCATGCCGGCTGCCAGCACCGGCCAGACGCCGAACTTCGCAACCAGGCGGCCGGAGAAGAACGAGGGCACGAACATGCCGATCAGGTGCAGCTGGATGATGTGCGCGCCGTCCTCGATGGGATAGCCGCAGGCCACGGCGGCGAGCGGCGCGGCGGTCATCACCAGCGTCATGGCGGCGGCCGAGGCCATGGTGGTCGCGACGCCGGCGCCGAAGATCGGCTGGCGGATGATCTCGCGCAGCGGCCGGGGCGGCACGTCGCTGACGATGGCCACCGGCTCGATGTCCCGATAGAGCGCCAGCACCGTGGCGGTGGCAATGAGTGCGAGCACCGCCACGAGCAGGTAGGCGCCGGCGAACATGACGCCGGGGATCAGCGTGCTGGTGAGCGCGGCAAGGGCCGGACCGGCCAGCGCCGCGAGCACGCCGCCGGCGAGCACGGTCGAGATGGCCCGGCTCTTGAACTCGGCGGTGACCGAGTCGGCGGCGGCGATGGAGTAGTATTGCGCAAAGCCCTGGTAGGCGCCGATGAGCGCCGTGCCGAGGCAGAACAGCCAGAAATTGGCGTGGAACACGGCGAACACCGAGACGAGCCCGCCAATGGTGCCGCAGAGCGAGCCTACGGCGAAGCCGAGCCGGCGGCCGATGCGGCCGATGACATAGGCCGCAAAGACCGTCACGACGGCGGCGCCGACGGTGATCAGGGCGAAGGGCAGAGTGGCGAGCGCCTTGTCGGGGGCAAGCTGGTAACCGGTGATGCCGGTCAGCGTGAGGTCGACGGAAATGCCGCAGACGTAGAGGCCCTGGCTCAAGGCGAGGACGAAAGCGTTGCGGCTGCCGGGGCCGTGCGGGGCAAACGAAGCGAGGTTCATGGCGGTCCGAAATGTCGAGGACTGCCTGCGATCATCGGCCGCTTCGAGGCTGGCAGCAATGACAATCAGCGGTCAAATCCTGCCACGCCGCCGCGCACGCGCGGGGAATTGACGCTGCCCAAGGGCGCGGATACACAGCGCGTCCGCGCGTTTCCAATTTCCTGAGCCCTGACCCGCCGGCGTCCTTCTTTGGAGGGACGTGAAGTGGCCTTCCGTCCGTTCCGGGCGGAATCGCTTGGCGCCGCGCCGTACGCAACGGGTCTCATCACAGGAGTTTCGAATGGCCCCAACGCATCGGCCGCTTTGGCAGCGGTTCCTGATCTTTCTCGTGCCGCTGATGCTCAGCAACATCCTGCAGGCGCTGAGCGGCACCATCAACTCGATCTTCGTGGGCCAGCTGGTGGGCGTCGATGCGCTCGCGGCGACGGCGGCGTTCTTTCCGATCCTGTTCTTCCTGATGAGCTTCATCATCGGACTGGCCTCGGGCTCGACCGTGCTGATCGGGCAAGCCTACGGCGCGAAAAACGAGCTCAAGGTGAAGGAGATCGCCGGTACCACGCTGACGGTGACGTTTCTCGCCGGTGTCGTGGTCGCCATTCTCGGGGGACTGTTCATCCGCCCGATCATGAGCGTGCTGGGCGTGCCGCCCAACATCCTCGACATGTCGACGAGCTACGGCTTCATCATCCTCATCGGCATGCCCGGGTTCTTCGTCTACCTGATCGTGACCTCGATCCTCAGGGGCGTCGGCGACACCACGACGCCGCTCATCGCGCTGGTGATGTCGATCCTCGTCGGCCTCATCGTGACACCCTCGCTGATCCTGGGATGGGGCGGACTGCCCAGGCTCGGCGTGCTGGCGGCCGCTGTCGCCTTCATCATCGGCTTCGTCGTGGTGCTGGTGTTCCTGTTCTTCTACCTGCGCTGGCGCAAGCATGCGCTGGCGCCGGACCGGGTGCTGCTGACGCATCTGGGCGTCGACTTCGGCCTGCTGCGTACGATCCTCCGGCTCGGCGTGCCGGCCGGCGTGCAGATGATCGTCTCGTCGGTCGCCGCTGTGGTGGTCGTCGGCATCATCAACCGCTTCGGCTCGGATGCGACCGCGGCCTATGGCGCGGTCGGGCAGGTGATGAGCTATGTGCAGTTTCCGGCCATGTCGATCGGCATCGCCGCGTCGATCTTCGGGGCACAGGCGATCGGGGCCGGACAGCAGGACCAGCTCGGCCGCATCACCCGCACGGCGCTGCTGATGAACCTCGTGATCACCGGTGGACTGATCCTTCTGGCCTACATCTTCAGCCAGGCGGTGGTGTCGCTGTTCATCACCGATCCCAAGGTCATCGTGATGACTGAAACGCTGCTCCATATCATCCTGTGGAGCGTGTTGATGTTCGGCTTCTCGGTGATCCTGTCGGGCGTGATGCGCGCCTCGGGCGACGTTCTGATCCCGATGCTGATCAGCCTGGGGACGATCGTGGTGGTGGAGACGCCGCTCGCCATCTACCTGTCGACGACGCCGCTGGGGCTCAACGGCATCTGGACCGGCTATGCGACGAGCTTCTGCACGATGTGCGTGCTGCAGGCCTGCTACTACTGGTTCTTCTGGCGCAAGAAGCCGATCAAAAAGCTGGTGTGATTTAGCTGCGAGCGAAGCGAGTTAGCAAGCCGGGGTGGGGGGACTCTCGGTGTGTGCCGTAGCTCCCCCCACCCAGCTCCCCACGCGGGGGAGGGAAACGGATGTAACGTGGCTTAGTGGGGCCGCGGCAGCCGCGTTTCCAGCCACGCTACGGCGAAGGGGACGATCTCCCGGGCTTCGACCAGGACCGAAGACGCGGCGCCGACGGTGCCGCGTTGGCCCCTGCCGGTGGCGAGGAAGTCTTCGACGACGTCGGCCATATAGTCCTCGGGGAGAGCGCCCGGCGGGTCGGACGTGTCGTACTCCTCGAACGGGCGCCACACGGTCTGGCCGTCGACGAGGAGCGGCGCCTCGTAGCGCTTGAGGCGATGCGGGATGTCGGCGAGATGCTCGGCGTGGTGCAGCAGCGTCATGTGGTCGAGGGTGCAGCCGACGAGCAGCGTCTTGCCGCCCACCTCGACCAGCTTGCCGAGCGGCGAGCCGGGACCGTAGCCATAGTCGAGCGGATGATCGGCGGTGAACCAGGCGGCGCGTTCGCCGAGCGCGGCCATCGAGGCGCCGGGATTGCCGCTGCGCATGGCACCGGGGGTGGTGCGCACGAGCTCGGGCCACCAGCCGTTGTCGCGCGTCGAGCGGGAGGTCAGTGGGTCGAAGGGCGGGATGTCGTTCCGGTCGGCACCGGCTGTATGCACTTCCTCGCCGCTCTGCCAGTCGGTGTAGGCGAGAACGGTGCCCTCGGCGCCGAGTACATCGCGCAACGCCGCGAGCAGCATGTCGGCGCCGCCGACGATTGGACCGATCGACCGCAGGGCGGCGTGGACGAGGACACTGTCGCCCGGCTTGAGCCCGAGGGACCGAAGGTCAGCCGCGAGGCTCCGCTTCGTCGCCGTCAGTTGGCGGCACCGGCATAGCGGCGCGGCTCGACCTGGGGTTCGGCATCGGGAGAGTGGGCGCGATCGTAGGTGGCCCGCGCTTCGTTCACGGCGCCCATGTGGCGGGCCGCCCAGTTCCAGAGCGTGTCGAGCGGATCGGTCAGGGTTCGGCCCAATTCGGTGAGCTGGTATTCGACGCGCGGCGGAATCTCGGGATAGACCGTACGGATCACGAGGCCGTCGCGCTCGAGGTTGCGCAGCGTCAGCGTCAGCATGCGCTGGCTGATGCCGCCGATCGAATGGCGCAACTCGTTGAAGCGCATGGTCTTGCGGGTGAGATGCCCCACCACCATGACGCTCCATTTGTCGCCGATGCGGTTGAGGATGTCGCCCATGGCGCCGCAGATTTGGACCTGGTCCCCGCCGGTGTCACGCATTGGAAGTCTCCTGAAGGTGACACCAATATAGGGTAGGTTACTGTCTGTGCCTAGGGCTAGGTCCGTTCGCTTGGAGGTTTTCCGATGCATAGCCAGCGGTTCAAAATCCTGTCAGGCGGGGCGAGCAACCTTGAGCCGGTCACACTTGACGGTCTAGAAGCGCTGCATTGGTTCTTCGGGATGGTTTGATGCTGGACACGCGATTCGCGCAGAAGCTCGGTTTTTGCCTCGTGCTCCTGCTGTCGTCGATCGCGCCGGCCTATGCCATCCCGATGCTGCTCGTCGATTCCAAGACGCTGCAGGTGCTCTATGCCGAGGATGCGGGGCAGCCCTGGCGTCCGGCTTCGGTCACCAAGCTGATGACGGCCTATCTCACCTTCGCGGCCATCAAGGACGGACGGGTCACGCTCGACACGCCGGTGACGATCAGCCAGCACGCGTGGAACCAGGCGCCCGCCAAGTCGGGGCTCGCCGTCGGCCAGTCGGTGAGCCTCAAGGACGCGCTTTACATCATGCTGGTCAAGTCGGCCAACGACATGGCGGTCGCCGTGGCGGAGACGGTGAGCGGCAGCGAGAAGGCGTTCGTGGCGCAGATGAACCTCATGGCCCAACAGATGGGCATGAAGGCGACGCACTACGACAACGCCAACGGTCTCAAGAGTCCCGGTCAGATCAGCAGTGCGCGCGATCTCGCGATCATTGCGCTCTACATCCAGCGCGACTACCCGCAATACATGCCGATCTTCCAGACGCAGGCGGTGCAGCTGGGCGACCACAAGCTCGAGGCCAGCAACACCATGCTCGAGCACTTCGCCGGCCTCACCGGCATGAAGACCGGCTACATCTGCCAGTCGGGCCTCAACATCGTCGCGACGCTCGATCGGGACGGGCGGCAATTGCTGGCGGTGGTGCTCGGCGCGTCGTCGGCGCGCGAGCGCAATGAACTGGCGGCGCAGTTGTTCCTGCGGGGTCTCTCCGGGGCGCTGACCCCGACGGGGCAGACGCTGCTCGACATCAAGGACCTCGACACCAAGCCGGTCGACATGAGTCCGCTGATCTGCGGCAAGAAGGCCAAGGCCTATATCAAGCAGCGCATGGCGGCGTTTCCGATGGGTCTCAAGGGCAAGCCGAGCTATCTCAACGACAAGATCGAGGGGCCGACCTACATCGCCACGGAGCTGGGGGCGCCGTCGACGACGCCGATCGCGCCGGGTGCAACCGCAACCGCCACCGGCGACGGCGGCCCCGATGCGGGGACCGACGACTAGCTCGTTACGATCTCGAACCGCAGCACATCGCCATCGACGCTGCTCGTGCAGGCGAGCCCGTGCTGGGTGCAGTAGAGCGGGATATCAATCCTGGCGATCGGGTCGGTGGCGAGCACGACGAGGGTGGTGCCCGCGGCCAGGTCGTCCAGCCGCTTTTCCAGCTTCAGCACCGGCAGCGGGCACTTGAGGCCGCGTGCGTCGAGCAGCGCAGCGTCAGCCAAGCAGGATGACCCAGTAGACGCCGTACGGGCTGCCGGCGCTGTAGACCGAGGCGATGCCTGCTCTGGTCGCGGCCTTGTCGAGCAAGGCGGGCGCATCGGCGGGCGAATTGCGCCAGCCCGAGAAGGTCTCGGCGAAGGTGAAGTAGCCGGCCGAATAGCGGATATCGAGCGCACCGGCAGGCTTGGGCGGTTGCTTGCCGGTGTTCATGTATTGGGTCGCGAGCTGCTGGGCCTGCGTATCGAGCGAGGCGTCTTCGGTCAGGGTGCCGGCACCGCTGGTGCTCCGGAAGCCGTTGACGATGCCGAGCGCCTCCGCCCGGTTGAGCTGCGCGCCGGGCATGTCCATGCGCTGGGCGAGGCCCGGCGACAGGGCGCCGCCGCTCGAACAGGCCGCAAGGCTCGCTGCCAGGGCGATGGGAAAGACGGCACGGGCAAAAGCAGACAGCATGGGCGGGAAGATCCTTGGACGGGACGGACGAGCGGCGCTTGTCACGTTCAATTGCGGCATTGATCGGGCTCTTCCATGCCGGAAAGGGGCATGCGGGATCAACCGCGTCGTCGTGGTTGTCCACTCGCGAGGGGATCGCCGGAGCCTTCGAGGGCAGTTGGGCAGAATATTTTCGGCCAGCAGCAACTTTGCCGATCCGCCAATATTAATTCGCCGAAGAGGCAGTTCTGCCTACGGAGATCCCAATGAAATACGTGTCAGCCTTCGCGCTGCTCGCAGCGCTTTCTATTTGCGTGCCTGCCTATGCCCAGTCGACCAAGGCAACGACGTCAAACAACACCTCGGTGACCGTCAATGCCGGCGGGACGAGCGTCAGCGCGGGCGCGGACGCCAATGTCAGCGCCAATGCCGGAGCCAACGGATCGAGCACATCCGCGTCGGCGAGCGGCAGTGGCGACGTGAGTGCCAGCGCCAGCGCCGGCGCGGGTGAAACCAGCTCGTCGGCCGTCGCGACCGGGGCAAGCAGCGCGTCCTCGGCGTCCGCCGCCGGCGAAAACTGCTCCAACGGCGGCCGGATGCAGACCGGCGCGATCGACAGCGCCGCCCTCGCGGCCGCGACCACGGTCAATGTCGAGCTCGTCTCCGACTGCTCGGGCGTGGCTCAACTCGACAGCGGCGCGTCAGCGGCTCTATCCGCCAACAGCAAGGTCGCGGCGGCGGTCCAGGCCGCCGGCGGCGACGAAGTCGTCGGCTACGATTTCGATGGCACGACCCTGACGGTATTTGCCAAAAAGAAGAACTGACGCTTCCGGTGAGCTTCGGGCGGCCCTACCCGTGCGGGGCCGCCCAAGCGGACGACTGTCGCCCAATATCTTTGCAGTTGCTTAACCCTACCTGCGAGGGTGATGGGCGCGGCCCAAGTAAATTCACGGTTTATTCGCACCGCAAAGGACACGCTCGGCTCTGAATTAACTGGGGGCTAAGGTGTCCAACCAAGCCACGATCGATGGTGTGCCGGAATATGCGCTGCAGGCGAGCATGCGCGACTTCCGCCTGCCGACGGGTCCCGACCTGCTGCAGCGTGTCGAGAATTTCTTCTACTGGCAGGATACGCGCCGGCAGGCCGGCGTCTGGCCGTTCTCGCGGGCGACCGAGAAGGGCCCGGCCTCGAGCTGCGCGGTGCGCGACGACCAGGGGGTGTTGACCGAAGGGGTGAACTTCGCCTCGCAGGATTATCTGAGCCTTTCCTCACATCCGCTGGTGATCACCGCGTCGATGCGCGCGGCGCTGGAATACGGCGTCCACTCGGCGGGCTCGCCGGTGCTGGTGGGCAACACCGCAAGCTCGGTCGAGCTCGAGCGGCAGCTCGCGGATTTCCTCGGAATGCGCGAGATCGTCCTGTACTCGACCGGCTGGTCGGCCGGCTTCGGCGTGATCAAGGGGCTGGTGCGCTCGCACGACTACGTCGTGATGGATGCGCTGGCGCATTCGTGCCTGCAGACCGGCGCCTCGGCAGCCACCGGCAATGTCGTGCTGTTCCGGCACCTCGACACCGAGCACTGCCGGCAGCGGCTGCAGACGATCCGCGCCAAGGATACCAAGGCGGGCATCATGCTCGTCACCGAGAGCCTGTTCTCGATGAATTCGGATACGCCGGACCTCGTCGCGATGCAGGCGCTGGCCAAGGAGTACGGCGCCACGCTCGTCGTCGATGTGGCGCACGATCTGGGCAACCTCGGACCGGGCGGCACGGGCCACATCGGCCTGCAGGGCATGCTGGGCAAGGTCGACCTGGTGATGGGCAGCTTCTCCAAGACCTTCGGCAGCAATGGCGGGTTCGTTGCCACGCAGAGCCGCGAGGTCAAGGAATACCTCAAATTCTACAGCCCCTCCTGCACCTTCTCGAACGCCCTTTCACCGCTGCAGGTCGCGACGGTGAGCAAGGCGCTCGAGATCGTCCGCGCGCCGGAAGGCCAGATGCTGCGCGACAAGCTGATGCACAACATCCTGTCGTTGCGCCAGCACCTCGCCGACCTCGACCTCGAGGTCTACGGCGAGCCTTCGGCGATCGTGTGCGTCAAGACCGGCGACGAGGCCTTGGCGCGCATGACGTCGCGCGAACTGCCCGAGCTCGGCCTCATCTCGAACCTCGTCGAGTTCCCAGCGGTCGCCAAGGGCGAGGCCCGCTTCCGGCTGCAGGTGATGGCGCGCCACAGCGAAGCGCAGCTCCGGGCGGCGGCGCAGCGCATGCGCACCGCGGTGGATATCGCGCGGCGCCGGCTGCAGGCGGGCATCGACCAGCCGGTCGCCAGCGAGATTGCGCTCGCGAGCTGAGGCGGAGGAGCAACCAGATGCGCGAGTTGCTATCATCGTTGAATTCCGCGCTGACGCGGCTGACGGATGCGGCCATTCCGGTGTCGTTGCGGCATGTCCGCTCGAGCCGCGCGCTGGCGCGGGTGTTCGTGGTGACCCATATGTTCGGGGGCGTCGTGGCGCTGGCGCTGCTCGGCTATCTCAGCCGGTTCACGCCACTCACGAGCGTCGGCGTCATCTTTCTGGCGCTGATGACGGTGGCGTTCTTCGCCTTGCCGATCGTCCTCAAGCTTACGGGCAACATGTCGGCGGTGACGCTGACGTCGTTCCAGTCGCTGGCGATCACCTCGCTCGTCGGCACGTTCGCCTATGGTGGGTTCGCATCGCCGTTCCTGCCCTGGATGCTGGTGAGCCTGATGACCGGGCTGTTCTACCAGCCCCGCCGCACCGGGCTCGTGGTCGGGCTGTTCCTCGTCGATGTCGCGGTGTTCCTGGGCTTTCTGATCTTCAGCCCGCATCTGCACGTCCCCGAAGGCATCGACCTGCCGATGCTGGGATGGATCTCGATCGCCATGGCGATGAGCTACATGGCCTACATGGCGCTCTACTATGCGCGGCTGATCGCCAGCCGCAGCGAGCTCCAGGTCGAGGCCGAACGCTACCAGGCGATGTCGGGCGAGCTCGAGCAGGCACGCGCGGCGGCCGAGAACCTCAGCCGCCAGCGGTCGCAGTTTTTCTCCAAGATGAGCCACGAGCTGCGGACGCCGCTCAACGCGATCATCGGCTACTCCGAAATCCTGGTCGAGGATTTCGAGGATATGCCCGGTGAGAACAAGCAGACCCTTGCCGACCTGCGGCGCATCAACGCGACCGGCCGGCACCTGCTGTCGCTCGTCGCCGACGTGCTCGACGCCGATGCGGTCGAAAAGGGCGACACCGAAATCGAGCTCGAAACCATCACGCTGGGCCAGCTTCTCGATGACGTCGTCGCCGCGTCGGCGCCGCTGCTTGCCGAAAGAGGCAACAAGCTGGTGCTGGACTGCCCGCTGCGTGACGACGAAATCACCACCGATCCGACCAAGCTCAGGCAGATGCTCATCAACCTGATGAGCAACGCCGCCAAGTTCACCGACAACGGTACGGTAACGCTCGAGCTCTGGCGTGAACGCAGCGCGTCCGACGATCGCCTGCATGCGGCGGTCCTCGATACCGGGATCGGCATTTCGGCCGACGCCCTGCCGAAGCTGTTCGAGACCTACGTGCAGGCGGACCAGACCATCCAGGGCCGCTTCGGCGGGACGGGCATCGGCCTCGCGCTGACGCGCAAATTCGCGGGGATGCTGGGCGGCACCGTCTCGGTCGAAAGCCAGCTCGGTCGCGGGTCGTGCTTCCGCCTCGATCTTCCTGCGGTGGCCCACGCCGCCGATGCAAATGATCCCCAACCCCTTAAGCTTGCGAGTTAGGCAGCATGAACGCCACCAATCTTGCCATCGCGACGCCCGATAATTCCTCCGAGCCCAAGACCCGTATTCTCGTGGTCGACGATGTTGCCGACAATCGCGACATCCTGGTACGGCGCCTCGCCCGACGCGGCTTCGAAGCGGTCGAGGCGAGCGGCGGCCAGCAGGCCCTGGAGCTGATCGCGCAGCAATCCTTCGATGTGGTGCTGCTCGATATCATGATGCCCGACATGAACGGCAACGACGTGCTGCGCGAGGTGCGTCGCACCCATTCGGACATCGAGCTGCCGGTGATCATGGTCAGCGCCAAGACGCAGAGCGAGGACGTGGTCGAGAGCCTGTCGATGGGCGCCAATGACTATGTGACTAAGCCGATCGACTTCAACGTCGCGCTGGCCCGCATCGCCAACCAGGTGGCGCGCAAGCGGGCAAGCGATGCCGAGCGGGTCCAGGCGAACGGCCTGAGGGCTGCGGTCAAGGCCGAGGGCGACCAGCGTCGGCACCAGGAAGAGCAGTTGCAATACCTCGCCTATCACGATCCGCTGACGGGCCTGCTCAATCGCAGCGCCTTCCGCGATCTCGTGAACCAGGCGCTCGACAACCTTGTGATCTCGGACAACAAGCCGGCGGTGCTGTTCATCGACCTCGACCGCTTCAAGATGGTCAACGACAGCTATGGGCACGAGGTGGGCGACCATCTGCTCAAGGGCGTCGCCGAGCGGCTGCGGGCGGTGATCCGCCCCGGCATCGAGATCTGCAGGCTCGGCGGCGACGAATTCGGCGCGCTGGTCGTGGGCCAGCCTGAGCCGGACTTTGCCATGGCGCAGGCAGAAACGATCGTGGCGGCGCTGCAGCAGCCGTTCGACGTCGACGGCCGGACGCTGCAGATCGGCGCGAGCTGCGGCGTGGCGCTGGCTTCGACGGTTTCGGCCGAGCTCGATGTGCTGATCAAGGCGGCCGATCTCGCAATGTATCACGCCAAAAAGAGCGGCCGCTCGAACACCGTGCTGTTCGAGCCGCGCATGATGCTCGAACAGGACGAGCGCCGCGCGCTGGAAGAAGATTTGCGCGTTGCGGTGCAGCAGGGCGACTTCCGGGTGTTCTACCAGCCGATCGTCGACGTGGTGACGGGGCGGGTGAAGTCGTTCGAGGCGCTGATCCGCTGGCCGCACAAGACGCGCGGCCTCATCGCCCCCGATACGTTCGTGCCGATCGCCGAGGAAACTGGGCTGATCATCAACATCGGCGAGTGGGTGCTGCGCGAAGCCTGCAAGCAGGCGATGAACTGGCCGAGCGACGTTTCAGTGGCGGTGAACCTGTCGCCGCTGCAGTTCCGCAATCCGAGCCTCATCGGTTCGGTGGTCGGGGCGTTGGCCGCGAGCGGCCTCGCGCCACAGCGGCTCGAGCTCGAGATCACCGAATCGGCGCTGCTGGGGGCCGAGAAACGCAACCACGAAATCCTCCGCTCGCTCCGCAATCTCGGCATCCGGGTGTCGATCGACGACTTCGGCACCGGCTACTCGTCGATGAGTTACCTGCAGAATTTCGCGGTCGATAAGATCAAGATCGACAAACGCTTCGTGCAGGGGCTCGACAACGGCAAGTCGAGCGCCGCCATCATCCAGGCAATCATCAATCTGGGGGTCGAGATCGGCGTCGGCACGGCGGCGGAGGGTGTCGAGACCCAGGAGCAACTCGAGTCGGTGCTCGAGCGCGGCTGCACGCTGGTGCAGGGGTACCTGTTCAGCCGGCCGCTTACGGCCGACGATGCGTTGGAGTTCGTCGCTCGCCAGAACCTCCGCGGGCAGCAGCAATGAGCTCCGTTGGAAACGCCCTGGCCCGCCTCGGCGGGCGCTACATGCAGCTGATCGAATACTTCATCCCGGACCGGATGCGGGGTGATCGCGAGGCCGAGAACCAGGCCCGGATGTTTCTGATCAGCCACTCGCTGGGGCCGATCCTGGGTAACGCGGTACCGCTCGCGGTGCTGATCTTCAACGCGACGCTGCGTATCGACGCGATCGTGCTCGCGGTGGCGATCACGGCGTTCTGGGTGTTCCCGTTCCTGTTGAAACGCGGCGCCAACTACGACGCACTGGTCCTGACCTCGGTGGTCGACCTCAACTTCTGTATCCTGTGGAGCTGCTACTTCTATGGCGGCGTGGGCTCGCCGACGCTGCCCTGGCTGCTGATCATCCCGATCCTGTCGCTGTTCTACATTGGCGGTGAGCGCAAGCTGCAGCCGGCACTGCTGGCTATTTCGGCCGGATCGTTCGCCTTGTTCCTGACGCTTTATAACGTCTTTCCACCGCCGCCGACGGACATGCCGCCCTATGCCGTCTACGGCCTGGGCTTCGTTTCGACGGCGGCAGCGCTCGCCTATGTGGCGACCATGGCCATCTACTACGCCCGCATCTTCGATGCGAGCATCGCGCTCGAAACCGAAGTGCAGCGCCGGCGCGAGACCGCGGACCAACTGCGCAGGGCGATCGCAGAGGCCGATCGCGCGGGGTCGGCCAAGGCCGACTTCCTGGCGCGCATGAGCCACGAGATCAAGACGCCGCTCAACGCGATCGTCGGCTACAGCCAATTGCTGCGCGAGGACAAGCTGATTGCCGATCCCGCCGCGCAGCAGGACATCGGCCGCATCCACGATGCCGGCCTCTACCTCGTGCGGCTGATCAACATGATCCTCGACCTCAGCAAGCTCGAAGCCGGGCGCATGCAGTTCGACGTGCGCCGGCACAACGTGCACGACTGCATCTCAGCGGCGATCGAGGAGTACCGCGCAGGCATCGCCGCCAACGGCAACAGTATCGTGGTCGACATCGATCCCGAGCTCAACGAGATCGATATCGACGCCAATCGCTTCAAGCAGGTGCTGGGCGCGATTCTCGAGAATGCCGGGCAGCACACCAGGGACGGGATCGTCACGGTCATGGCGCGCCGGGCGATCGGAGCGTCCAACAGGTTCCACGTGCGGGTGGCGGATTCGGGCACCGGCATTCCGGCCGACGTGCTGAAGACGCTGTTCGAGACCTTCACGGCGACGCGCGACGCCGCGACCGGCCGCTTCGGCGGCACAGGCACCAACCTGACCGTGGTACATCGGCTGTGTGGCGCGATGGGCGGCAGCATCTCGGCGGAGAGCATGGTGGGGGTCGGCAGCACCTTCACCCTCACCATGCCGGTGACCCAGGAGCGTGCCCTGCCGCATCGGCTGGCCGCTTAGCGCCAAAGCGAACCAGGCGACAGGGCCGGAGTGCGTCGCGGTCAGGCGTCGACCGTGCGCCGATTGAGCCGGCGCGCAGCAAAGATTTGCTCGGCGCTGACCGTATCGCCCTTTTGCCGGACCGGAGCCTTGGGGACCACGGCTGCCATGACCCGAGCGGGCGCCGAGACGGGCGCCGCGGCGGCCTTAGTTGAAGCCGGCTTCTGTCCCATGCCGTCGGCACGCCGCAGCTTCTTGCTCTGCTTCTCAATGCCCATTTCGGTCAGCATGACGTTGGCCATCGACAGCAGCGGCAGCCGCTTGCGGTTGGCCCTTTCGCCGCGGCTCAGCCGATAGAGTTGCTCGTAGAACCAATAGATGCCGGCAAAGCTCGCGACGGTGCGCACCATGGCGAGCGGCGAGTTGTTGGACAGCAGCCCCTTGTCGCTGCGCAGGTTCTCCTCCCAGGAGGGCAGGGTGTCGGCCTGGCCGATGAGGAACTCGGCGATATTGATCGGATCGACGCAGGCCGGCCGGGCGACGCCGAGCAGATCGACGCCTTCGGCAAGCGCCTCCTGCATGCCGGTGCGGGTCCTGAGGCCGCCGGTCAGCATGATCGGCATCTCGATCTTCTGGCGCAGCTCGCGGGCGAAATCGAGGAAGTAGGCTTCACGCGCGAGCGTCGAAGCGCGCTTTGGGGGCGTCGTGTCCTTGCCGCCGCCCATCTCCCCGACCATGGCCGGGCTCTCGTAACTGCCGCCGGAGATTTCGAGCAGGTCGATGCCGGCTGCCTCAAGCATTTTGGCGACCGCGGCGCTCTCGTCGGCGCCGAAACCGCCCTTCTGGAAGTCGGCGGAGTTGAGCTTCACGCTGATCGGGAATTCCGGTCCAACCGCCTCGCGGCAGGCGGCAACGATTTCGAGGAGCAGGCGCGCGCGGTTCTCGAGCGAGCCGCCCCAGCGGTCGGTCCGGTGGTTGGCGGCGGGGCTCAGGAAGCAGGAAATGAGGTAGCCATGGGCGGCGTGGATCTGCACGCCGGTGAAGCCTACCGACTTGCAGATGCCGGCAGCGCGGCCGAAGCGCTCGATGGTCGAAACGATCTCGTCTTCGGTCATTTCGCGCGGGGCGCCGAAGAGTCCCCCCGGCAGGCCCACGGCGATCGCGGACGGTGAGACCGGGTGCGGATTGACCGACCTCTGGGTCTGCCGGCCGGAATGGGAGAGCTGGGCCCAGAAATGCGCGCCGTGCTGCCGCACGATGCCGGTCCAGTGCTCGAGCTTCTGGCGCATCTCGGCCGACGGCTCCCGGTCGATGATGACATTGCCCGGCCGCTCGATGTGCTCGGCGTCGACGATGATGTTGCCGCTGACCATCAGCGCATACCCGGCGTCGGCCCACATCTGGTAGAGCGCCTCGAGCCGTTCCGTCGGCTGTCCCGCCGGGTCGGCAAGGCCTTCGGTGATGGCGGGCTTCACCAGACGATGCGCGATTTCCGCCCCGCAGGGCAGGGTCAGGGGAGCCAGCAGATCGACGGCCATGACAGCAACTCCGAACGCGAAAAACGTCTCGACCGGCCGAAGCCGTCGCCGTCAACAGTAGCGGGGCAATCTTAAGGAGCCAGAAATACGGCTCGCGGAATGCCCCGGGCCCGCAGGACTTGCCGGCCGCCGCGTTTCCCGCCGGCGGAGTGGAACCATCACGATCAAGCGACGTTGGCTTGAGTGGCGTTGTGCATACCGCCGTAGGGGACAGACATGACATCGTCGGCTCAGGTTGCGCAGCTTGAACGCAAGCAGATCGCGGCTGCGTTACGAGCTTTCCGGCGTGGAGACTTTTCCGTGCGGCTGCCGGAAGACCTCGACGGAGTGGACGCGGAAATCGCGCTCAATTTCAACGAAGTCGTTGAACTCAATGCGCAATTGACCAGCGAGTTCGAGCGCCTCGGCCGCGTCGTCGGCAAGGATGGCCGCATTCGCGAGCGCGGCCGGGTCGGCAACGCCACGGGCAACTGGGAGGCCAGCGTCCGCTCGGTGAACGAGCTGATCGAGGACCTGGTGCAGCCCACGGCCGAGGTGGCGCGCGTCATCGGCGCCGTGGCCAAGGGCGACCTGACGCAATCGATGATGGTCGAGATCGACGGCCGGCCGCTGCGCGGCGAGTTCCTGCGCATCGGCAAGATCGTCAACACCATGGTCGGGCAGCTCGCCTCGTTCAGCTCGGAGGTGACGCGCGTGGCGCGCGAAGTGGGCACCGAGGGCAAGCTCGGCGGCCAGGCGCGCGTCGAGGGCGTCGGCGGTACCTGGAAGGACCTGACCGACAACGTCAACCTCATGGCCGACAACCTGACCGGGCAGGTGCGCAACATCGCCGAAGTGACGACCGCCGTGGCCTCGGGCGACCTCAGCAAGAAGATCACCGTCGATGTGAAGGGCGAAATCCTCGAGCTCAAGAACACCATCAACACCATGGTGGACCAGCTCAACTCCTTCGCTTCGGAAGTGACGCGCGTGGCGCGCGAAGTGGGCACCGAAGGCAAGCTGGGCGGACAGGCACAGGTGCCGGGCGTCGCGGGAACGTGGGCCGACCTCACCGACAACGTCAACCAGCTCGCGAACAACCTCACGGGGCAGGTGCGCAACATCGCCGAGGTCACGACCGCGATCGCGCGGGGCGACTTGTCGAAGAAGATCACCGTCGACGTGAAGGGCGAGATCCTCGAGCTCAAGAACACCATCAACACGATGGTCGATCAGCTGAACGGCTTCGCTTCGGAAGTGACCCGCGTTGCGCGCGAGGTCGGCACCGAGGGAAAGCTCGGCGGCCAGGCGCCGTTGCCGGGCGTCGCGGGGACCTGGGCAGACCTTACCGACAATGCGAACCAGCTGGCGAACAACCTGCCCGGGCAGGTTCGCAATATCG
>JBQCIY010000189.1:0-25232 GCA_051953275.1 Devosia sp.
CGCGTCCACAATTCCGGCCACTGGACGGAGGCCGTCTGCATCACCGACCAGTTCGAGCAGCACATCCGCGCCATCGCCGGCTGGCCGCTCGGCGATCCGCGCCGGCTGGCGGATGTGGTCATGGAAAATCTCATCGGCGACGACATCGCCGCCATCCCCGGCCGCCTCAGGCCCGGCATCCGCCCCCACGCCTACGGCAAGGCGGAATCGCGCCCGGGCCGCAAAATGGGCCATCTCAATCGCGTTTCCGTTCAAAACCGCGAGAAATAGGGCTGTTTTGACCGCCAAGACCGGTGGACAAGGCCCATCGCTTCAACTATATACGCCCACCACGGTGACCGGCTCGGCCGGTCGGCGCGATTGCCATTGGCAGGAACGCCAGAGCTCAACCACTGATGACGAATTCACGAAGGGCGGTTCCGCTTGCAAGTAGTTGTTCGCGATAACAATGTCGACCAGGCGCTGCGCGCGCTGAAGAAAAAGCTGCAGCGCGAAGGCGTTTTCCGCGAGATGAAGCTGCGGAACTACTACGAGAAGCCCTCCGAGAAAAAGGCGCGTCAGAAGGCCGAGGCCGTCCGCCGTGCCCGCAAGCTGGCCCGCAAGCGCGCTCAGCGCGAAGGCGGCCTGCCGGCTGCCCCTGCCGCCGCCGCGCGGCCGGCCCGCGCCGAGCGCTAGTATCCGACGCCGCCTCACGGGGCGGCGTTTTGTCATCTAAAGCTTACCGTAATACAGGCCCTCCGGTTCGGAGAGCGTCAAACCAACAACCAAACCTGTTGAGGGACAAAAACATGAAGAAGCTTCTCGCCACTCTCGCCGCCGCGGCGATCGTTCTCACCGGCGCCGCCACCGCGGCCCAGGCCGACTCGCATGTGAAGGCCGGCGTGCTCACCTGCAGTGTCGAGCCGGGCTTCGGCTTCGTCATCGGCTCCGACAAGGCGCTCGATTGCTGGTTCAAGCCCTCGGGCGGCGGCCACTCCGAGCACTACACCGGCTCGATCAAGAAGCTCGGCCTCGATGTCGGCTACACTTCGCACGAGAAGCTCGCCTGGCTCGTCTTCGCCGCGCAGAAGGCGCCGCTCCGTCACCATGGCCTCGCCGGCACCTATGTCGGCGCCTCGCACGAAGTCACCCTGGGTCTCGGCCTCGGCGGCAACTGGCTGATCGGCGGCTCGAACAAGTCGATCGCGCTGCAGCCGTGGAGCATCCAGGGCCAGGTCGGCCTCAACTGGTCGCTCACCTGGACCGACCTCACCCTCCGCTGAGCTCGACTCCACCAGAATTCAGGAACGCCGGTCCACTGGGCCGGCGTTTTTGTTTGGCCTCACCGATGTAGCAGTCGGCGCTCCCTCCCCCTTGTGGGGAGGGGGGACCACGCGAAGCGTGGTGGGTGGGGGCGGCCGCTTGCGCCGGACCTGGCGATGCCGTCCCCCGGTCGCCGCGCTCTCAGCTCCCCTTGCCCGCTTCCACCTGCTCGAAGAACGCCTTGGCCTTGGTCCACTCGCCACGCGCCCACAGATCGTCATGGTCGGCGCCCTCTTCGAGCCAGAGCCCGGCCTTGTGCGGCGCAAGCTCATACACCCGCTGCCCATGCTGCACGCCGATCGTCGTGTCAGCCGTGCCATGCGCCACGAACACCGGCTCATCGACCTTTTCGATCCACTGGTCGACCGGATACTTGTCTTCCATCAGCAGGTCGACCGGCAGGTACCAGTAGCGGTCGCGCGCGACTGCCGTCGCCGAGTCGAACGGCGTTTCAAGAAACAACGCATCGGCCCGCCGTTCGCTCGCCACATAGGTGGCGGGCCCCGATCCGAGCGACCGGCCCCAGATCACCAGCGGGAACCCCTTGGCCTGTGCCCAGTCGAACGCCGCCAGCGCATCCTGCAGCACGTGCTCCTCGGTGATGTCGCCCGGCGAGCCGCCGAAACCGCGATAGTCGAAGGCGAGGAACCCGTAGCCGTCCGCCTCCATCGCCTCGTAGCGCTCGTGCTCGCGCGAAAAGCTCAGCGCATTGCCGCGATAATAGACGATGAGCGGCTTGCCCGGTTGCGGCGCCTCGTACCACGCCGCTAGTCGACTGCCCTCGCCGCTCGGAATGCTGACCAGCTGCGCATGCTTGAGCGCGGTCTCGCTCAGCGCAAACATCTTGCCGCCCGCCTCGTATTGCAGTGCCCGCTGGTCGACGAACACATAGGCCAGCACCCCGCAGTACCCCAGCACCGCAAGCGCGATCACGCCACCGGCGATCCGCCTGAACCATTTCATCGCTGCACCTCTTCGCTGCCCGAGCATGGCAATCGAAACGGTTTAGCCACAACGTCATTCCCGCGAAAGCGGGAACCCAGGCGAAACAAGCGGACGTCCGGAACCCGGCCCGGGTCCCCGCTTTCGCGGGAGTGACGCCGAGATAAAATGCGCTGTTCGCGGACGCGCTACGGGCGAGGTTGCGGCGCCGCTACGCCGCCGGCTCCAGTGCCTTCTTGAACGCCATGTCGAACACCTCTTCGGGCTGCGCCCCGTTCATGGCGAAGCGGCCGCCGAACACGAAGAACGGCACGCCCTGGATGCCCTGCGCCGCCGCCTCGACCGCGAGCTGGTGCGAAATCTCGAGCTCGCGCGGATCGCTGATGTCGCTGAGCGCTTCCTCGCGCGTGAAGCCGTATTGCGTCGCGATCTCGGCCAGTATCTGAGGGTCGTTCACCTGCCGGTGCTCGAGGAAATAGGCCTCGGCGATGGCATTGGCGAGGGCATGCTGCGTGCCCTTGTCGCGCGCGAGGCGAATCAGCGTGTGCGCCTTCTGTGTCGGGAACGTGCGGGGCTGCTGGCTGAGGTCGAGATCGATGCCCGACTTTTTCGCCTCGCCCTCGGCCCGCGCCCAGATCGCCTTGGGTTCACGCCTGTATTTCTGCTGCAGCATCTCGCCCACGTCGTAGCCCTCGGGCGGCGTGTTCGGATCGAGGTAGAACGGATGGTTCTCGACGTCGACCGTCACGTCCGGCGGCAGCGCTGCGATCGCCTTGTCGAGCCGCGCCGAACCGATCAGGCACCAGGGACAGACGATATCGGTGAACAGGTCGACCTTGAGCGTACGCGGCATGGCAAAATCCAGCGGGGTGAAACGGCCCGAACATGGTCACCGCCCCACCCCGCCGCAAGCAGGCACACCGATGTGTGTTTGGCCTCAGTCCAACTCGAGACTCAGTTGAACGCCAGCACCGCCGACAGCACGACGCCGATCAGTGCCAGTCGCGACACCCACGCCACGATAGTCGCCGCCTGCGGATTGCCGCGCAGCCGCCCGCCGACCGCCATGGCCACCGCCATCACCACGATCAGCCCCATCTTCACCCAGAACCACACGCTGAGCCCATCGACCCCGCCGAAGCGCACCCACACCATCAGCCCGCCGGTCACCAGCAGCGTGAGGAAGGCGCCCTGGGCCGCCCGGCCGAGACTTTGCGCCACGCCGCCGAAGGTCGGCCTGAGCTCCGGCCCGACCGTCGCCATCCGGCCCATCAGCACCGGCACGCCGACCACCGCGGCACCGGCTGCGAGCAGCGCCAAGAGATGCAAAGTCAGCAATACATCGAACACGAGATCCATGATCATTCGTCCTGTCGTTTCTTCGGGAAGGAAAAGGGAAGCGTCAGACCAGCCGCAGCGGCGGCACCGCACGCTGATAGGCGGCGCGCGCGAGGTCGAATGCACGGGCCATGTCGCGCGCGGTGTGCAGCACAATCAGCACCCAGTGCGGCTCGTCGATGATCGGATGCCGCCGCGCCACGCCCTCGGCGATCGCCGCGCTGGCGCAGTCGCGGGACACGGCGAGCCCCACCGCGGCGTCGCCGGTCCAGTGGTCGAGCACATGCCCGAACAGCCTGCCGCGCGCCCGGAGCTCGGTGCCCCCGGCGGGCGCGACGGGCTCCGCCTTCACCCAGCGCCAGCGCGCGACCTCCGTCACGAACTGCGCATGCGCATCGGGCGGCGCCAGCCGCTCCACCGCGATCTCGTCGGCCATTGCGCCGCTCCGTTTGCGTCGAACCGGCCCCTCTGCTACGACCTCAACTATAGTTGAGGTCAAGCGAAAAGCGGCGAAATGCGTGAATTGACGGTCGGCGACGTGGCGCGGCGCAGCGGCGTGGCCGTTTCCGCCCTGCACTTCTACGAAACCAAAGGATTGATCGCGAGCCACCGCACTGCCGGCAACCAGCGCCGCTACCGGCAGGACGTGCTGCGCCGTGTCGCCGTCATTCGCGTCGCGCAGGAGGTCGGCATCCCGCTCGCAGAGGTCGGCCGAGCGCTCGCGGCGCTCCCCACCGATCACGCGCCCACCCGCGCCGACTGGGCCGCCATTTCCGAGCGCTGGGCCAAGGACCTCGACCGCCGCATCGCCCAGCTCAAGAAGCTGCGCGGCGGCCTCGCCCACTGCATCGGCTGCGGCTGCCTGTCGCTGACCGAATGCAACCTCGTCAACCGCCACGACCGCCTCGCCGCCGAAGGCGCCGGCCCCCGCCGCCTGCTGGTGCGCTGAGGCTACTGCCCGAGCCGCAGCGCCTGCCGCAGCAGCGTCAAATGCTCGGGCTCGTGGCCGCGCGCATAGCGATCATCCCAGGTCCAGTATTCGGTGTGCGTGAAGATGCGGCTCAGCGGCCACCAGAGACCAGGTCGCGTGATCTTCACGTCGTGCTCGACCAGCCCCGGCCCGAAGATCGGCGCAAGCCGACCCGAAATAAGATCGCCGAACACCGGGATCGGCGTCTCGTCGCAAAGGTTGGTCCAGCGCACCGCCGCGAACTGCGCCGCAAAATGCGGATAAAGCGGTCCGGCCGGTCCCTGCCCGCGATACAGCATCGAGTCGAGCAACGGGTCCGGCCGCGGCGGCGTCGTCGCAAAGCGGCGCTCGCGGAAAGCCTGCCGCAATTCGCCGTCGCCGTCCGTCATCAGGAACGCGGCGTGCGCCAGCGGCGAGCCCAGCGTGACGAGGTCGCTGATCCGCCAGTGCGGCTTGTCGCTCGCGAGCAGCGCCGCAAGCCTCTCCTGCCGCAGCAGAAAAGCCCGCTGTTCGCGCTCGCGCAGCGGCTTCCGCAAAACCCAGACCTTGCGCACATAGAGGTCGGCGCCCCGGAGCGCGCGTTGCATCGCCGGCACGCTGGCCAGCCGGCTCCAGTCGACGTGCGGCGTCGGTCCGTACCGCTCCCAGAACAGCTGCACCAGGTCGTAGGCGATGATCGAACCGAGGCTGTGCCCCACCACCACGATACGGTCGTAGTAGGGCGGCCGGTCAGCGGTCGCCTGCGTGAAGTCCCCCCACTGTTGGTCGTCGAGCCGCCGCGCGTGCAACCGCTCGAGCAGCGCCACGCCCCGTTCGCGGATGTCCTTGCGCTGTCCCACCGTCGCCGGCGTCGCCCGCACATAGCGCGCCACATCGCCGGCATAGGGCCCAACGTACGTGTGCATCGCCCACGCCACCAGCGCCGTGAAGGCTCCCGCCCAGATGCGCGCGTCGATCAGCGTCGTCGAGTGGACCAGCAACAGCCCGACCCCGGCCAGCAACAGCACCGCAGGCAGGCCGAACTTGACGTTCTCCACGCGGCGCCGTCGCGCGGTCATGCCGTGCCACCAGTTCCAGAAGAACAGGACCGTGCCCCACACATAGAGCCCTTGGCCCACGCGCACCCGGTGCACGCTGAGCCAGTGCAGCGCCTTCGGAAGAATGGTGATCGAGTTGAGCAGATCGGGATAAGCCGTCAGCGCCGCCGAGAACAGCACCACCGCCGCGAGCAGCCACAGCAGGAACCACGCGAGATACACCCGCACCGACAGCGGCACACGCCAGGGCGCGCGTAGCAGCAACGTGTCGATCCACGCCACCGCCTGTTCGACCGGCGTGCCCTCCATGATGTCGGCCCAGTAGAACTCGAAGAAGTCGGCACGCTTCTGCGGTCCGTCGCTCTGCGTCGTCAGCCGCCTGAGCTCCGCCGAGCCGGTGGCGCTGTCGGGGACCACGGCGATCCGCAGCATGTTGCGCTCGTCGGTGTCGTGGTTCGCGAGCGACAGGTCGTGCTGGTAAACGCCCTCGACGAACGAGCGGATGGTTTCGAGCGGCACCTGTTCGCCGATGCCGTGCACCAGCACCACCGCCGTCTTCGGCTGCGGCGCCGTCGCCGCAATGTCGGGCGCAACGACGAGCTCGTCGGGCGCTGCCGTGGCAATATCCGGCATCTCAGTCCTCCAGTGGGGCCCGGAGGGAATGGTGAGAAGTCGTTGAAATATGGGGCCGCCGCGACCGTGATCTTATGCTTCCGCGAGCGCGGCGGCAAACCCGGCGCTCGCCGCCCTGCTCGGCGAGCGCGACGCCGCCCACCGCGCAAAAGCAAAGGGCCGCCCGAAGGCGGCCCCGGACTGATCGCTGCTCGCCGGGCTCAGTGTCCCAGCGCCTTGACGATATCTTCCGTCATCTTCTTGGCGTCGCCGAACAGCATCATGGTGGTGTCGCGGAAGAACAGCTCGTTCTGCACGCCCGCGTAGCCGGCCGCCATGCCGCGCTTGATGAAGAGCACCGTTCCAGCATCTTCGACATTGAGCACCGGCATGCCGTAGATCGGCGACGTCTTGTCGGTCTTGGCGGCCGGGTTGGTCACGTCGTTGGCGCCGATCACGAACGCCACGTCGGCCTGCGCGAACTCCGAGTTGATGTCCTCGAGCTCGAACACCTCGTCATACGGCACGTTGGCTTCCGCCAGGAGCACGTTCATGTGCCCGGGCATGCGGCCCGCCACCGGGTGGATCGCGTACTTGACCTCGACGCCTTCCTTCTTGAGCAGGTCGGCCATCTCGCGCAGCGCATGCTGCGCCTGGCTCACCGCCATGCCGTAGCCGGGCACGATGATGACCTTGCTCGCATTCTTCATCATGAACGCGGCGTCGTCGGCCGAGCCCTGCTTGACCGGCCGCGTCTCTTCCTCGCCCGAACCGGCAGCGGCGCTGTCGCCGCCGAACCCGCCCAGGATCACCGAGATGAAGCTACGGTTCATCGCCTTGCACATGATGTAGCTGAGGATGGCGCCCGACGACCCCACCAGCGCGCCGGTGATGATCAGCGCCGTATTGCCCAGCGTGAAGCCGATGCCCGCGGCGGCCCAGCCGGAGTAGCTGTTGAGCATCGAGACGACCACCGGCATGTCGGCGCCGCCGATCGGGATGATCATCAGCCCGCCCAGCACCAGCGCCAGCAGCGTGATGAACCAGAATAGCACCGGGTTGCCCGTTGCCGCGAACCACACGATCAGCGCCAGCAGCACCACGCCGATGACGATGTGGATGAGGTGCCGCTGCGGCAGGATGATCGGCTTGCCGCTCATGTTGCCGTTGAGCTTGGCGAAGGCGATCACCGAGCCGGTGAAGGTGAAGGCACCGATGGCGACGCCGATCGACATTTCGATCAGCGCCTCGAGCGTGATGTGGTCGCCCTCGACGATGCCGAAGGCCTGCGGCGCATAGAGCGCGCCGGCAGCGACGAACACCGCCGCGAGTCCGACCAGCGAGTGGAACGCCGCAACGAGCTGCGGCATGTCGGTCATCTTCACCCGGCGCGCCAGCAGCGCGCCGAACCCACCGCCGACCGCGATGCCGACGATGATCAGCACCCAACTCACCACGTCGCTGACGCCCGAGACGGCCAGCGTCGTGAGGATGGCAATGGTCATGCCGACCATGCCGAAGATGTTGCCGCGCCGCGACGAGGCCGGGCTGCTGAGCCCGCGCAGCGCCAGGATGAAGAGCACGCCGGCGATGAGGTAGAGGACGGCGGCTATGTTGACGTTGATCACGGCGTTCAGCCCTTCTTCTTGTACATCGCCAGCATGCGCTGGGTGACGAGGAACCCGCCGAAGATGTTCACGCTGGCGAACACCAGCGCGATGAAGCCGAACACCTTGCTGATCCAGTTGGCGTCGGCGGCGAGGTGCGTGCCCACCGCGAGCAGCGCGCCCACCACGATCACCGAGGAGATGGCGTTGGTGACGCTCATCAGCGGCGTGTGCAGTGCCGGCGTCACCGACCAGACCACGAAGTAACCGACGAAGATGGCCAGCACGAAGATCGCAAGCCGGAAGGTGAAGGGATCGATCACGTCCATGTTGCGCTCTCCTTTAGGCTGGCACTTTGATGTTGGGATGCACGACGGCGCCGTCCCTGGTGAGCACAGTCGCCTTCACCAGCTCGTCGTCCCAGTTGACGGCGAATGCCTTGGTCTTCTTGTCGAACATCGTTTCAAGGAAGGCCACGAGATTGCGCGCGAACAGCTGGCTCGCCGAGGTCGCAAGCCGCGCCGGCACGTTCTTGTAGCCGATGATGGTGACGCCGTTCGGTGTGGTGACCACCTCGCCCGGCTTGGTCAATTCGACATTGCCGCCGCGTTCGGCCGCGAGGTCGACGATCACCGAACCAGGCAGCATGGACTCGACCATCGCCTTGCTGACCAGCTTCGGCGCCGGTCGGCCCGGGATCAGCGCCGTGGTGATGACGATGTCCTGCTTGGCGATGTGGCTCGCCGTCAGCTCGGCCTGTGCGGCCTTCTCGGCATCCGTCAGTTCGCGGGCATAGCCGCCCGTGCCCGACGCGTCTTTCAACGCGTCGGTCATGATGAATTTGGCGCCCAGCGACTCCACCTGCTCGCCCGCCGCGGCGCGCACGTCGGTGGCGCTCACCACCGCGCCCAGCCGCTTGGCCGTTGCGATTGCCTGCAACCCCGCGACGCCCGCGCCCATCACGAACACTTTTGCGGGGCGTACCGTACCGGCCGCCGTCATCATCATCGGCATGGCGCGGTCGAACGCGACGGCCGCGTCGAGCACGCCCTGGTAGCCCGCAAGGTTCGCCTGGCTGGAGAGAATATCCATCACCTGCGCGCGGGTGATGCGCGGCATGAACTCCATGGCGACCAGCGTCGCCCCGGTCTTGCCCAGCGCCTCGATCTCGCGCTCATTGCCGTACGGATCCATCGAGCCGATCACCAGCGCGCCCTTGGCCGCGCCGGCCAGGATCTCCACCGTCGGCCGCCGCACCGTCAACACAATCTCGGCACCGCTCATTGCCTCGGCCGCCGTCGCCGTCACCGTGGCGCCCGCTTTCTGGTATTCGGTGTCGGGGAAACGGGCGAGCGCCCCGGCTCCCGTTTCAATGGCGACCGTATTGCCCAGCCCGATCAGCTTCTGCACAGTCTCCGGCGTCGCCGCCACCCGGGTTTCCCCGTCGGCCCGCTCGCGGACGATAGCAATCTTCATCAATGTCTCCCCGCCGCCTTCGCCAGGCCACAGCGCGCGGGATGCGTCTCACAAAAAGCCCACCGACGCAACGCTTTCAGGGGGCTTTCCGGCCTCGCTGCGCTCGGTTTCTGAACAATCGTTTTGATCATCTCAATTCGATGCAGACTCGCAACAGAACCAGCAGATTCCGCATATTTACTGAGGGAGTCGAAGTTAATCTCGCCAATTGACTTGCGCAGCCCGTGCCGTCGGAGTCGTAATATGACTGTCGTCACTCGAGGGTAGTCAAAATGCGGAAGTTTCTTGGAACGGCCCTGCTCCTCTTACTTGGCGCAGGCACGTCAGGAGTGGCCCAGGCGGCGGACATGTTTTCTCCTCTGCCGGTCGCCGGCTGGGACGGATTTTATGCGGGCGGCAACATCGGTTATGGCTCGGCCATCGTCGACCACGTGGGGAGCACCATCGGCGATCTGACTGCAACCGGTGTGCTGATCGGTGGCCAGTTGGGCTACAATTTTTCGACCGGAAACAATCTCGTGGTCGGCATCCAGGGCGATGCGGACTTCGGCAACGTGACCGGATCCTACACGGCCGGTCCGACGATCACCCAGACGCTGAACTGGGAGGCCTCGGTTACCGGCCATCTCGGCTACGATGCCGGTGTCGTCATGCCATATGTGCTTGCCGGTGTGACCGCAGCAGGTACGACGCGCACGAGCAATATCGGCGGTGGTCTGAGCCAGTCGGCCTATCTCGGCGGGTTTACCGTTGGCGCAGGCGCAGCTTTCAGGGTCGCGGAGAACGCCTCTCTTTTCCTCGAAGGCCGCTACAACAACCTGGGCAGCTTCACCTACACGTCGCTGCCTTCGACGCCGGTGGTCAACACCACGTCGGTGGAGATTCGCGGCGGCGCGAATTTCCACTTCTAGTCGGTCCGCAAAGCGCCGGCAGACAAAAAGGGCGGCCCAGTGCCGCCCTTTACTTTTCGGTGAGCTGCAACCGCCTCAGGTGGGCAGGCGCTTGGGCCCGAACAGACCCCATATGCCAGGGGCCACGATGCCGATGAGGATCAGGATCACGCCGGCGACCGGCGATCCGGCGAAGATGATGCAATAGAGGCCCACCACCAGGAATGCGAGCTGGATGATCGACCACTTGACGAGGTTGGTGACCAGCGCCCAGGTCTTCTCGTGCTGGTCGTAGTCCATTGCCTCGTGCCGCTCTTCAGCTTCCTGCTCGTCGATGCGGGTTTCGTCTCTCATGCGCGTCCTCGGTGGTTCAGGTGGGATCGGCGGCGGCGAGCTCGTCGATCAGGCGTTCGATCATGCTCAGTCCGAGCGACCAGAAATTCGGGTCGCGGGCGTCGAGCCCGAAAGGCTTGAGGAGTTCGGAATGGTGCTTGGACCCCCCCGCCTTCAGCAGCTCGAAATAGCGCTCGGCAAAGCCGTCGCTGGCCTTTTCATACTGGGCATAAAGCGAGTTCACAAGGCAGTCGCCGAACGCATACGCATAGACGTAGAACGGCGAATGGATGAAGTGCGGGATGTATGACCAGAACACCCCGTAGCCCTCGTTGAGTTTGACGCCCGGCCCCAGCGACTCGTCCGAGACGTCGAGCCAGATTTCGTTGAGTTGCTCGGTGGTCAGCTCCCCGTCCTTGCGGGCGGTATGGACGCGCCGCTCGAACGTGTAGAACGCGATCTGCCGCACCACCGTATTGAGCATGTCCTCGACCTTGGCGCTCAGCATCGCGAACCGGTGCTTCTTGTCCATGGTCTTGTCGAGCATCGATCGGAAGGTCAGCATTTCGCCGAACACCGAGGCGGTCTCGGCCAGCGTCAGTGGCGTATTGCTGAGGATCGAGCCCTGCGGTCCGGCCAGCACCTGGTGCACGCCGTGCCCCAGCTCATGCGCCAGCGTCGTGACGTCCCGGGCTTTGCCGAGGTAGTTCAGCATCAGGTACGGATGCGCCGACGGCACCGTCGGGTGCGCGAAGGCCCCCATCGCCTTGCCCGGCGTCACCGGTCCGTCGATCCAGCCGCCGGCAAAGAACGGCTCGGCCACCTCACGCAGTTTCGGCGAGAACCGGCCATAGGCCTCGAGCACCGTGCTTTTGGCCGTCTCCCAGTCGAACGTCCTGTCGTCGCTGGTCGGCAACGGCGCATTGCGGTCCCAGGCGTTGAGCTGGGTCTTGCCGAACCACTTGGCCTTCATCTGGTAATAGCGGTGCGACAGCCGTGGGTAGGCGTCGCGCACCGCCTTTTCCAGCGCGTCCACCACCTCCCGCTCCACCGAATTGGCCAAGTGGCGGCTGTCGGCGATATCCGTGTAGCCGCGCCAGCGGTCGGAGATTTCCTTGTCCTTGGCCAGCACGTTGGTGATGTGGGTGAACAGCCGCTTGTTCTGCTCGAGCGTCTTGCTGAGCGCGTGGAAGGCCGCCTCGCGCTTGCTCTCGTCGCGATCCGACAGCAGGTGCAGCGTGCCCTCGATCGGCAGCTCCTCGCCGTCGACCGTAAAGCGCAGTGCCGCCATGGATTCGTCGAACAGCCGGTTCCACGCCTGCGCCCCGGTCACCGATTTCTCGAAGAACAGTTCTTCGAGCTTCTCGTCGAGCTGGTAGGGCTTGGCCTTCCTGAGTTCGGCGAACCAGTGCCTGTACCGCATCAGCTCCGGATCGGCTTCCATCGCCGCCTCGAGAACGGGGTCGTCGATGGCGTTGAGCTCGAGCTCCCAGAACAGCAGCCCCGTCGCAAGGTCCGTCAGCGCCTGGCTGATGTCGCCCAAAAACTTCGCCCGCTCCGGATCCTGCGTATTGAGCGCATAGCGCAGATAGGCAAACGAGGAGAGCCGCCCGGTGACGTCGCCGAGCTTTTCGCTGCGCGCCACGGCCTCGGCGAGCCGGCCGGCCCTGGCGAGGTCGGCGAGCTTGCCCTTGTAGTCCGCCTCGAACGCCTTGGCTTCCGCCTTCGCCCAGTCGAGATCGCGCTTGAGTTCGGGCGAGTCCGGCGCCGGATAGAGATCGCTCAGGTCCCAATGCGGCAGCGCCCCCAGCTCGTTGTGCCCTTTTTGGACAGCGGCGGCGGGAGCACGGGTCGGATCGGCCATTCACAAGAGCTTTCGTCGGAATTCGCGCCGGACCATATCCAGCAGTGAAATCGATCTCAAGGCGCAGATTGCCACCTTTCGCCACCCATGGTAGTCTAAGGTATTACCAAGGAGTACCGGCATGGCCGAAAGCACCTCGATCAAGCTGCGCGATGGTCTCAAGGACCGCGTTAAGGCCGTGGCGGAGATGCGTCAGCGCAGCCCGAACCACATCATGAACGATGCAATCGCCGACTATGTCGAGCGCGCCGAACGTCGCGCTGCCCTGTACGCCGAACTGGAGGAAGCGCATCGTGAATACGTGGCGTCCGGGCGGCTGCATCTGACCCACGAGGAGGTTGTCGAGTGGATCGCGAAGCGAAGGACCGATCGAAACGCTCCGATGCCCAAGCTTCACAAATAGACATTGTCTTCGCGTCTGCAGTGGACCGAAGAAGCATTTGCCGATCTCGATCGGCTCGAAGCCTTTTTGTACAGCAAGAGCCCGAGTGCTGCGGAAGAAGCGATCGATACGATACTTGCCGCCATCGACGACCTTCGGGTCTTTCCGCTGATCGGTCGATCGGTCAGCGACGCGGACGAGGACAGCCCGTACCGCGAATTCATCGTACCGTTCTCGAACAGCGGATACCTGGTCCTTTACGTGTACGATGGGCGAACCGTCGAGATTCACCGCGTCCGCCACCAGAGCGAAGCGGGCTACTGATCGGCCAGCCTTAAAGCCCTCTTAACCCGTACTCCCGATCCTGCTCCGAAACGGCACAGCGCGATTCGCTCCTGGGAAGGCGACTCGTGCTCCAAGCAACGCCTCGGGAGAGTCATGACGCGCGTCCTCATCGTAGACGACGATCCGGTTCAATTGCGCCTGACCGCGGAAGTGGCGCGCCGCGCCGGCTTCTCCCCGGTGACGGCCACGGGCGGTGACGAAGCGCTGGACCTGCTCCGCGCCGATCCCACCTACGGCGCGATGATCCTCGATCTCGTGATGCCCGACCGCGACGGCATGGCCGTGATGGAGGCAATGGGGCGCGAAAGCATCGCCGTGCCGGTCATCGTCCAGACCGCGCATTCCTCGCTCGAAACCGTCGTCTCGGCGATGCGCAACGGTGCCGCCGATTTCTTCGTCAAGCCCGTGGCGCCCGAGCGGCTGATCGTCTCGCTGCGCAACATCATGAAGCTCGGCCAGCTCGAGACCATCGTCCGCACCGAGCGTCACCGCCGCGCCGGCACGCTCGGCCTCGCCGATATCGTCACCCGCTCGCCGGCCATGCACCGCGTGCTGGCGCTGTCGCAGAAGGCCGCAAAGAGCCCCATCCCGGTCCTCATCGAGGGCGAGACCGGCACCGGCAAGGAACTGGTCGCCCGCGTCATCCAGGGCATGGGCGACCGCGCCACAAAACCCTTCGTCACCGTCAATTGCGGCGCCATTCCCGCGAACCTCGTCGAGTCGACCCTGTTCGGGCACAAGAAGGGCGCCTTCACCGGCGCCGTCGCCGACCACGCCGGCAAGTTCGCCGAAGCCAATGGCGGCACCCTGTTCCTCGACGAGATCGGTGAGTTGCCGCCAGAGGCTCAGGCCAAACTGCTGCGTGTCCTGCAGGAGGGGGAAATCGAGCCCGTCGGCGCGACGCGCATCGAGCGCGTCAATGTCCGCGTCATCTCCGCCACCAACCGGCGCCTGCTCGGCCTTGCCCAGACCGGCGAATTCCGCGAGGACCTCTATTACCGGCTCAACGTCTTCCCGATTTACGTGCCGCCCCTGCGCGAGCGCCTCGACGACATCGAGCCGCTCGCCGCGCACTTCATCGCGCGCTTCGCCGCCGAGGCGCAAAAGCGCATCGCCGGCCTCTCCGGGGCCGCACTGGACCTGCTGCGCGGTTATGCCTGGCCCGGCAACATCCGCCAGCTCGAGAACGCCCTCTACCGGGCCATCGTGCTGTCCGACGGCGGCTACCTCGAGGTCGCCGATTTCCCGCAGATCGTCGCGCAGGCGCGCGGCCGCGAAGAATCGCTGCGCCTTGCCGGGTCGTTGCCGATGCCTTCAGCGCCCGTTCACATCGATGCGGCTAGACCGCGTAGAGAGGTCGAAACGCGGGAGGCAGTTCAGGACCGATTCCTCGATGCCGGTGGTGACGTGCGGCCGCTCGAAACGCTCGAACGCGAGCTGATCGAGTTCGCGCTCAAGCGCTACGGCGGACGCATGTCGAAAGTGGCGCGGGCGCTCGGCATCGGCCGCTCGACCCTCTACCGCAAGCTCCGCGACTACGGCCTCGAAAGCGATATGTCCGACGCGGCGTGAGCGCCCGGCGCGGGGATTGCCATGTGCCCGTTGCGCAAAGGCCACATCGCCGGAACACAAATCGGTGAGGAATTGCACGCGTTAAGACTTGTAGTTTAAGCCCGTGGTGTCGGCCACAGTCGCGCTTCGTTCTCCTTTGGGCGCCTGGCCGCTACCCGCCAAATGACGGAGTCTGCCTGTGCGTGGTTTGATCGCTGTTTTGCTGGCTGGCCTGGCGCTTTCCGCCGTCGCTCTGCCCGCCGTCGCGGAAGATGATCCGGCAGCGTCGGCGGTCGTGCAGAAGGCCGCCCTGGTGGTCATTGCTCCCGCCCGCTCCGACCTCGCCAAGATCATCAAGGCCAACCTGCAGAAGGCCTACTACGCCGCCGATCCCTCGACCCGGGCCTATGCCGAAGCGCAGAAGATCTATTTCTTCTACGGCGCCCGCGGCTTCGAGCCGATCTGGATTTCGACCGGCGCCGACGGCAGGGCGACCTTCTCGCCCAACGCCGCCAAGATCGTCGATGTCTTCAAGAATGCCGAGCTCGAGGGCCTGCGTCCCGCCGACTATCTGAGCGGCAATCTCGATCCGTCCACCGCCGGCGACGATCCGCAAAAGCTCGCGGCGCTCGAGACGGCCTTCTCCTCTGCCGCCCTCAAATATGCGCAGGACGCCTATGGCGGCCGCGTCAACCCGCTCGACGTCAATCCGCTGCTGATCATCGCACCCAAGAAGCTCGATGCCGCCGACACCCTGACCAAGCTCGCCTCGACCGACGATCCGGCCAAGTTCCTCGCCGACCTCGATCCCCCGCACAAGGAATTCCAGCTCCTCAAGGCGGCGCTGGCCAAGTTCTACCAAAAGGATGCAGTGACGGTCGAAAAGATCACCATCCCCGATGGTCCGTCATTGAAGCTGGGGATGAAGGACGATCGCGTACCCGCCCTGCGCGAGCGCCTCAGCGTCGATGCGCCGGAGATTCCGGAGGGCGCCACCGACGCCAAGGTCGACACCACCTACGACAAGCCCCTGATGGCCGCTGTAAAGGCGTTCCAGCAAAGCCTCGGCCTCGATGCCGACGGCGTCATGGGGCCGGCCACCGTCGCCGCGCTCAACGGCGCCGGCACCGTCAGCAAGGACGATATCATCGCCAATATGGAGCGCTGGCGCTGGGAGCCCAACGATTTCGGCGCCTTCCACGTCGAGGTGAACATCCCCGAATTCCAGGTCCAGATCGTCAAGGACGGGGTGCCGGTCCACACCACCCGCGTCGTCGTTGGCCGTCCGACCAATCAGACCCCGATCTTTTCCAACGCCATCCAGTTCATCGTGGTCAATCCATACTGGAACGTGCCGCCCTCGATCGCCGCCAAGGAGATCCAGCCGCACCTGATCAACGACCCGAACTACCTCGCCAGCCAGAACATGGAGCTGCTGTCGGGGGCGAGGGTCGTGGATGCCTCGGCCATCGACTGGTCCACCGCCAACATCAACAACTACCACGTGCGCCAGAAGCCGGGCGGCCTGAATGCCCTGGGGCAGGTGAAGTTCCTGTTCCCCAACGACCAGGACGTCTACCTGCACGACACCCCGTCGAAATCGCTCTTCGCCCGCTCCTACCGCGCCTATTCGCACGGCTGCGTGCGCGTCCAGAATCCGCTCGATTTCGCCGGCGCTTTGCTCGCCACCAACCCCGGCATCACCGAGGACACCATCAAGGCGCAGTTCGGCGACACCGAGAAGTGGATCACCCTCAAGACTCACATCCCGATCCACCTGATGTACTTCACGCTGCGCGTCGACGACGACGGCACCATCCGCAGCTACGGCGACGTCTACGGCCACAACAAGAAGCTGATCGAGCTGCTCAACGCCTGACGATTCGGCACAAAAAGCTCGTTCCCGGCACCTCCGCACCAAGGCATTGGTACGTTCGCTTTTCCCCCGTGTTTACCTGGGCTTAAGAACTCAGCCTTGGTTCAGCCGCGTTTTTTGCCTAGAAATTGCGCTGTACTGGACGGGACGGGCCCGGGAAACGGGCCGTAACGGAGTGTTAGCGTTAACGGACTCTTGCGGGTCTGCCGCTACGCTCGACGCCGGTCGCAGCGCAATGGGTCGTCCGGGGTAATTGGGGAACGCAGCTCGAATCTGGCTGAAGTGGAGCCTGCGCGCCGCCGCCATGGCCGTGGCTGCCCTGCTGCTGGCCGCGCACAGCGCCGCCCCGGTCAACGCCGGTTCCGAAGACCGGACGCTCTGGCTCTACCATACCCATACGCACGAAACGGCGAAGTTCACCTTCTGGCACAACGGCCAGTACGACCAGAAGGTGCTCGACCAGATGAACGTTTTCCTCGCCGACTGGCGCACGCACGAGCCGACCCACATGGACCCGCACCTGTTCGACCTCCTGTGGGAGGTTTACCAGGACGTGCACGCCACCCAGCCGTACAACATCGTTTCCGCCTACCGTTCGCCCGAGACGAACGCCTATCTGCGCTCGCGCTCGGCCGATTCGGGCGTTGCCGAGCACTCCCAGCATATGCTCGGCCACGCCATGGACGTCTTCATTCCCGGCGTGTCTTTGTCCGACCTGCGCGCCGCAGCGATGCGCCACCAGGTCGGCGGCGTCGGTTACTATCCCACCTCGGGCAGCCCCTTCGTCCATATGGACACCGGCGGCGTCCGCGCCTGGCCGCGCATGACCCGCGCCCAGCTCGAGCGTGTCTTCCCCGATGGCAAGACGCTGCATCTGCCGGTCGATGGCGTGCCCCTCTCCGACACCGGCCGGAAGTACGCCATGGCGCAGTGGACCCAGTGCCACATGGTTCCCTGCAACGGCGTCATCACCGAGCCGGCCGTCCAGGACGAAGGCGAAGTGCGCGTCGCCACCAGCGATCCTGCGCAGCGCAGTGTCTCCACGATCTCCATCGTTGCGCCGACCCCGATGGCCCGTCCCGGCACGCTCGATACCGAAGCTGGCGACGAGCCGCCGACCTCAGTGGCCGCGATCGACCCCAACGCCGTCGTGCCGTTCAGCAAGACGCCGGCAATGCTGCTCGCGACCGGCGGCGCCCCGGCCGGCAACCCGGCGCTCGGCGCCATCAGCAGCACGATGGCCGCCCAGCCGGATACCAGTTTTCCGGCCGCGCGCGTGCTGATGACGCCGCAGGATCAGGTACTGACGGCCTATGCGCCCGAGCCGCCGCCCGATCCCGGCGCCCAGCGCGCCCTGCAGATGATCATCGAGCGCGAAACCACCGCCTCGGCCGCGCCACAGCCGTCCACGCCGGCCACAAGGCCGCAGGCCGAGATCCGCACCGCCTCGCTGGGCGGCACCAATGGTCTCTCGCTGGCCAGGAACATCTTCGACATGACCTGGAACGCCGTCACTCAGGTGAACGGCCAGGGCGCCATCGCCAGTCTGGTCACGGCGCCCGCCATCGATCCCCGGCCCGTCGTCGGCCTGCGCCAGCGCAAGGTGGAGCTCGTCGCCCCCGAGATCGACCACGTCAACGAGACCCTGGCGACCCCGGTGCCGATGACCGACATGCACTATGCCGACATGACCGAGCCCGAGGGCTACCTCGACAATTCCGCCGAGCTCGGCCCGATGGCCAACCGGCTGGGCCTCACCTCCGACATGGTCGCCCCGCCCCGCTACGACCGCTTCATCGTCCGCGCCCCGATGCTCACCGCCAGCCGCGGCTGACTCTATTTGTTGTACACTTTTATTGCCAGCCACCAAATTTTGGTGTACTTAAATCATGCACATCGCCTGGGACGAACCCAAGCGGCTGACCAATCTCGAGAAACACGAGCTCGACTTCCGTGATCTCACCGAGAGCTGGTTCGAGCAAGCCACGGTGAAGGCTGCCCGCGGTGGTCGTCACAAGGCAATCGGCTCGCTCGATGGCCACATCGTCGCGGTGATCTTTCACGAGCTTGGTACGGAAGCCGTTTCCCCGATCTCAATGCGTCTCGCACGTCGAGATGAAAGCAGGCTGGTCGAATGAAGGAAACGAAGAAAAGGTGGCCGAGCTTCGAAACGTGGGACATTCAGGACCTCCCCGAATTCGACCAGCTCATGCAAAGTCGGTGGGAAGCCTATGATCGTGAGATGCGCGCCCTGATTGCCAAAGGTGGCGTCCATCAGGACAGCGACGGCTGGTGGGTGGACGACGCCAGCGGCGAACTGATCGGTCCCGATCCTGAGATCGAAAGGCCGCTCACCGACGAGGAACTGGCAAGCGCCAAGCCCTTCGCCGAAGTCTTCCCCGAGCTCGCCGCGTCCATCAAACGCTCCCGCGGCCGGCCGAAAGTGGAAAAGCCCAGGGCCGCCGTCACCCTGCGCCTCGATCCTGACACCGTCGCCGCGTTCGAGGCCTCCGGTCCGGACTGGCGCCGGCGCATGGCCGAAATCATCGAGCGAGCCAAGCCCTGACCCGGCTCTGCGGCAAAACTCCTCGATCCCTGCACGGCGCCTCGGTTGCATTGCTCCGCCGGCCCTTCTAAATCACTGCAAACACCGAGGAACGCCCATTTGAGCTCGTCCGAACGGCCGCTCACTCCGCTGCTCGATACCGTACATTCGCCGGCCGACGTCCGCGCGCTGGACCGCACGAAGTTGCGCCAGCTCGCCGACGAATTGCGGGCCGAGGTGATCGACGCGGTCTCGGTGACCGGCGGGCATCTGGGCGCCGGCCTCGGCGTCGTCGAGCTCACCGTCGCCCTCCACGCCGTTTTCGACACGCCCGACGACCGCTTGATCTGGGACGTCGGTCACCAGGCCTATCCGCACAAGGTGCTGACCGGCCGCCGCGACCGCATCCGCACCCTGCGCCAGAAGCACGGCCTCTCGGGCTTCACCCGCCGCGCCGAGAGCGAATACGATCCCTTCGGCGCCGGCCACTCCTCGACCTCGATCTCGGCCGGCCTCGGCATGGCCGTGGCATCGCAGATGCAGGGCAAGAAGCGCAACGTCATCGCCGTCATCGGCGACGGGGCCATGTCCGCCGGCATGGCCTACGAGGCCATGAACAACGCCGGCGCTGCCGATGCACGGCTGATCGTTATCCTCAACGACAACGACATGTCGATCGCGCCGCCCACCGGCGCCATGTCGGCCTATCTCGCACGGCTCGTCTCGAGCCCGGCCTATCGCGGCCTGCGCAATGTCGGCAAGCAGGTCGCGAGCCTGCTGCCGCCCTTCCTCAAGGACAAGGCGCGCCTCACCGAAGAGTTCGCGCGCGGCTGGTGGACCGGTGGAACGCTGTTCGAGGAACTCGGCTTCTATTACGTCGGCCCGATCGACGGCCACAACCTCGATCATCTTCTGCCGGTGCTGCAGAACATCCGCGACGCCGATACCGGCCCCATCCTCGTCCACGTCGTCACCAAGAAGGGCAAGGGCTACGAGCCGGCCGAGAGCAGCGCCGACAAATACCACGGGGTCAGCAGGTTCAATGTGGTCACCGGCGCCCAGGCCAAGGCGCCGTCCAACGCCCCGTCTTACACCGCCGTGTTCGCCGACAGCCTGATCGACGAAGCGCGCCGCGACGACCGCATCGTCGCTGTCACCGCCGCCATGCCCTCGGGCACCGGCCTCGACAAATTCGCCGAGATCTTCCCCTCCCGCTGCTTCGATGTCGGCATCGCCGAGCAGCACGCCGTAACCTTCGCCGCCGGCCTCGCGTCCGAAGGCATGCGGCCCTTCGCGGCGATCTACTCGACCTTCCTGCAGCGCGCCTACGACCAGGTGATCCACGACGTCGCCGTACAGAACCTGCCGGTGCGCTTCGCGATCGACCGCGCCGGCTATGTCGGCGCCGACGGCCCCACCCACGCCGGCAACTACGATTCCGCCTATCTGGGGGCCATCCCCAACATGGTGCTGATGGCCGCGGCCGACGAGGCCGAGTTGCGTCACATGGTGGCCACCGCTGCCGCCCACGACGCCGGCCCCATTGCCTTCCGCTATCCGCGCGGCGACGGCCTCGGCGTCGAGCTGCCGGAACATGGTTCTATCCTGCCCATCGGCAAGGGCCGCATCGTGCGCCAGGGCGCCGGCGTCGCGCTTTTGAGCTTCGGCACCCGCCTTGGCGAAGCGCTGGCCGCGGCCGAAAAGCTCGCCGCCTACGGCCTCACCCCCACCATCGCCGATGCACGGTTCCTGAAGCCGCTCGACGAGGAGCTCGTGGCCAGGCTGGCGCAGGACCACGACGTGCTGATCACGCTCGAGGAGTCCGGGATCGGTGGCTTTGGCAGCCATGTCGCGACCTTCCTCGCGCAAAACGGCCTCCTCGACGGCAAGCTGAAGTTCCGTCCGCTGATGATCCCCGACAGCTTCACCGAGCAGGCGAGCCAGGCCGATATGTACGCCGCCGCCGGCCTCGACCGCGCCGGCATCGTCGCGACTGTGCTGGGCACGCTCGGCATCGCCGAGCCGCGCCTCGTCACCGGCGCCGACCAGCTGCGTTGAGGGCGACGCCATGAAGATCGCGATGATCGGCGCCGGCTATGTCGGCCTCGTCACCGGCGCCTGCCTCGCCGATTTCGGCCACGAGGTGGCCTGCGTCGACAACAATCCCGACCGCGTCGCCGCGCTCGGCCGCGGTGAAATCCCAATCTACGAGCCTGGCCTCGACGTGCTGGTGAAAGCCAACGAGGCTGCCGGTCGCCTGCGCTTCACTGGCAGCCTCGCCGATGCCGTGCGCGGCGCGGAAGCCGTGTTCATCGCCGTCGGCACGCCCTCGCGTCGCGGCGACGGCCATGCCGACCTCACCTACGTCTACGCCGCTGCCCGGGAGCTCGCGCCGCTCCTCACCCGCTATACCGTGGTCATCGACAAATCGACGGTCCCCGTCGGCACCGGCGACGAAGTCGAACGGCTGATCCGCGAAGCCAATCCGAAGGCGGATTTCGCCGTTGTCTCCAATCCCGAGTTCCTGCGCGAAGGCGCCGCCATCGAGGACTTCACCCATCCCGACCGGGTCGTCATCGGCACTGAAGACGCCCGTGCCCGCGCGGTGATGGCCGAGATCTACCGGCCGCTCGCGCTCAACCAGGCGCCGCTGATGTTCACCTCGCGCCGCTCCGCCGAACTCATCAAATACGCGGCCAACGCCTTCCTCGCGATGAAGATCACCTTCATCAACGAGATCGCGGACCTTGCCGAAGTCGCCGGCGCCAACGTGCAGGAAGTGGCGCGCGGCATCGGCGCCGACAATCGTATCGGCGGCAAGTTCCTGCATGCCGGTCCCGGCTACGGTGGCTCCTGCTTCCCCAAGGACACCGAGGCCCTGGTGCGCACCGCCCAGCAGCTCGGCCGCCCGGTCCGCCTGATCGAGACCACCACCGCGATCAACACCGCTCGCCACAATGTCATGGTCGAAAAGATCGTCGACGCGCTCGGCGGCGGCGTTTCCGGCAAACGCATCGCCGTGCTCGGCCTCACCTTCAAGCCCAACACCGACGACATGCGCGAGGCGCCGTCGCTCCGCATCATCGAGGATCTGAAGTCGCGCGGCGCACGGCTGACCGCCTACGATCCCGAAGGCATGGAGGCCGCGCGAACCATGCTCTCCGGCATCGCCTTCGGCAGCGGGCCCTACGATATCGCCACCGATGCCGACGCCATCGTGCTCGTGACCGAGTGGACCGCCTTCCGCTCGCTCGACCTCGCCCGCCTCAAGTCCGCCATGCGCACGCCGCTCTTCATCGACCTGCGCAACGTCTACCGCCGCCACGAGATGGAGCGTGCCGGCTTCCGCTATCGCAGCGTCGGCCGCCCGGACGAAGACATCTCCTAGCAGCGCCCGACCTCCACAAAATCTCGCGGGTGAATGCAAATGAGCCTGCGACATCGGCGCACAACTGTTTTAGGACTACTGCCACAATTGTTTTGAACAGCAGGAGCATAACCCTGCCTCCCGCGTCTTCCGTCGGCGGCTCGCGTCGCCCACCGTCCATGTCCGATCTTGCCCTTTCCGTGTCCGCCCGCCCGGTCTCCTGGCTCAGTGCCGCCGTGGCCCAGACCGGCCGCTTCCGCGGCAGTTTCCTGCTCGTCCTGGCGGCGCTGACGGGCGTTCTCGCCGCCCTCGTCGTTGCCTTCGTCGGCTGGGCGACGCAGGCGCTGCACAAGGTGCTGTTCCATCTTCCCGCCGCCGAGCGCCTGAGCGCGCAGTTTGCCCTCGCCTCCCCTTGGCTCGCGCTCGTGCCCCTGGTGGGCGGCGCGCTCCTCGCCATCACGGTGGTGCTGGCCCGCCGCTTTCGTACCCGCCCGCCCGTCGATCCGATCGAGGCCAATGCCATTCACGGCGGCCGCATGTCCTTTCGCGAAAGCATCATCGTCACGCTGCAGACCCTGATCTCGTCGAGCTTCGGTGCCTCGGTCGGGCTCGAGGCCGGCTACACCCAGCTCAGCTCCGCTCTCGCCTCGCACATCGGCTTCCGGCTCAATCTGCGCCGCAACGAAGTCCGGACCCTCGTCGGCTGCGGCGCCGCCGCGGCCATTGCCGCCGCCTTCAACGCCCCCTTCACCGGCGCCTTCTACGGCTTCGAGCTGATCATCGGCGTCTACTCGGTCAACCTGCTCGCGCCGCTGATCACCGCCTCGCTGGTCGCAACCTTCCTCGCCCGCGTCCTTGGCGCCGTGCAGACCCCGATCCTTTTGAGCCAGTTCACCCCGATCACCGCCGACGAGGCGCTGCCCTTCATCGCCCTCGGTGTCCTGTCGAGCGGTGTCGCCGTCGCCGCCATGCTGTCGGTGGCTCGCATCGAGGCCGTGTTGTCCTCGATCCGGCTGCCCGCGCCCTATCGTCCGATCCTGGGTGGCCTGATCATGGGCGGTTTCGCCCTGGTCACGCCGCAGGTCCTGTCGACCGGCCACGGCGCGCTCGAAATCCAGCTGACCAGCAAGATCGCGCTGCTCTCGATCGGCCTGCTCTTCGTGCTGAAATTCCTCGCGGCCGCGGTATCGCTCGGCACCGGCTTTCGCGGCGGCCTGTTCTTTTCCTCGCTGCTGATGGGCGCCCTGCTCGGCAAGGTCTACGCCGGCGTCCTCGATCTGAGTGGCATCGCCCACATCGACACCACCCTCGCCGCGGCCGTTGGCATGGCCTCGCTCGCCAGCGGCATCATCGGCGGCCCGCTGACCATGAGCTTCCTCGTGCTCGAGACCACCGGCAACATCGACATCAGCGCCGCCGTGCTGGTCGCCGCCGCGCTCTCGTCGTTCCTCGTGCGCGAGCTGTTCGGCTACTCCTTCTCCACCTGGCGCCTGCATCTGCGCGGCGAGAGCATTCGCTCCGCCCACGATGTCGGCCGCGTCCGCAACCTGACGGTGCAGTCGATGATGCGCATCGACGTGCGCACCGTCTCCGACCGCATGAGCCTGGGCGAGTTCCGCGTCGCCTATCCGCTCGGTTCCGCCAACCGCATCGTCGCCGTCGACCGCGCCGGCCGCTACACCGGCCTGCTGCTCGTCGCCGATGCCTACCAGCCGCATATCGAGGAGCAGTCGCCCGATGGCTCCATCGAGCCGCTGCTGCGCTACCGCGACCGCTTCCTGCTGCCCGGCCTCAACGTTGCCGATGCCGCGAAAGTCTTCGAACGCGCCGAGAGCGAGGAGCTCGCCGTCCTCGACAACCTCGGCAACCGCAACGTCGTCGGCCTGCTCACCGAAAAGCACCTGCTCCGCCGCTACGCCGAGGAGCTCGACAAAGGCCTCAAGGATCTGACCGGCTGAGCGGCCGGCCGAGGCGTCCCTGTGGACGCCTGCCCGCAGTCGGTCTATGCACGAGCCATGCCCGACAACGTCGTCAAGTTCGATCCTCGCCGCCGCCGGAAGCCGGAAGCGCCCGCTGCCCCGCAGCAACCGTCGCTCGCCGTGGCCATCCTGGTCGGGATCATTGTCGTCGCGCTGGTGGCGGCGATCGTCTGGTGGTTCAACCGCTGACGCGTGGAGCCTTGTCCGCGCCGCCGCATTGTCCCGCTGAGGAGGTGCGCATGACCAAGTTCTCCGTCGGTGATCATGTCAGCTGGAACTCGGAAGCCGGCCGCGTCAGCGGCACGATCATCAAGGTCCACCACAGCGATTTCGACTACAAGGGCCACCGCCATCGCGCCTCACCCGAGGCGCCGCAATACGAGATCCGGAGCGACAAGACCGACCACGTCGCCGCGCACAAGGAAACCGCGCTGACCCGGCTCGACTGATGGTCGCCCGGTTCACCACCATCGGGCACTCCACCCGCAGCCTCGCCGAGTTCACCGGCATGCTGCGCGAAGCCGAGGTCGGGTTGCTCGTCGACGTCCGCGCCTTCCCGCGCTCGCGCACCAACCCAGCCTTCAACATCGACACGCTGCCCGTCGATCTCGCGACGCTCCAGATCGGCTACCGCCACCTGCGCGACCTCGGCGGTCGCCGCCCGCGTCAGCCCGACGTCGAGCCCGCGACCAACGCCCTCTGGCGCGTGCAGAGCTTCCACAACTACGCCGACTACGCCCTCGGCGCCCGGTTCGCCGCCGCCTTCGCCGAACTACTCGCGCTCGGGCAGCACGCCCGGCTCGCCCTGATGTGCTC
>JBQCIY010000190.1:0-2167 GCA_051953275.1 Devosia sp.
GTCGGTTGGGGACGGCGCAAACCTCTCGGTTCCGTCATGGCCGGACTTGATCCGGCCACCTAGATGCACCTGCGGCATGCGCGGAGAGTTCAGCTGGGTCCGCGGATCAAGTCCGCGGATGACGGAACGAGAGGGCAGTGCCAGCGGCGCCCCCCTCCACCACGCTGACGCGTGGTCCCCCTCCCCCGTAAACGGGAGAGGAGTCCTGACTGTGAGTCTCGCGCAGGTCTCTTGGTTCCGCCATGGCCGGGCGAGGGGTTACGTCGTGAAACCGTGCTCTAGGCAGCGCCCTTGTCCCGGTCTTCTTCGTAAAACAGGTGCTGGCCGATGCTGGCCACGAGGGTCGCCTTTGGCGCCCAGGACGGGTTCACGTAGTCCGCGTGATAGAGGGTGGCATCGCCCAGTACCCAGATGTGCGGCGGATGGTGGAGGCACTCGTCGGCAATGTGCTGCGACTGCACCCATGCAGTGGCCTCCTTGGGAACGTCCGGCTTGCCGTCGCAGGCAAACGAGAACTGGCAGCGGTTGCGCCGGTCGGCATTCTGGTAGACGACGCCGCAGATCGAGGGTGGATACCAGCCGCTCTTGACGCGATTGAGCACGACCTGGGCGACGGCGAACTGGCCGGCCACGGGTTCGCCGCGGGCCTCGAAATAGATGGCGGTGGCAAGGCAGTGGAGCTCGTGCGTGTAGGTGACGTAGTCCGGTTCCCGGGCCGCTGCCGGGCCGACAATCAGGAGCGAAGACAAAAGCAGGCCGATAAGCGCGAGCGGCGCGAGCCGCAGGCGGCAGAAGAGAGAGTCCGACAATGATGGTCCCCGAGAGAATTACCCCGGCGTTCCGCTGTGCCGCAGGAACGCGAGGCCCTCTCAACAGGAGCAATTGGGACAGAGGACGGCGCCGATTGGCCCGCAATGTGGAAATTGCGTGGCGGAGGGAACCGACGGCGCGGTTCGACGCTACGGCCGGCGGCCAGACACAAAGAAGGTCGCGAAGTCCTCATCTCAATAGGACGCGATTCTAGTGGGTTGGTCGAATCGGCGGCGATGACCGCAAAGCCGGCGCAAGGGCCACAGTCGGCGCTCCCTCCCCCTTGTGGGGAGGGGGGACCGCCGTCAGGCGGTGGGTGGGGGTTGCGGCAAGGCACCGAGGATCGCGGTCACCACGCCGTCAATGTGCTCGAACACATCCACCGAGGTGAACCGCAGCACGCGATAGCCCTGTGCTCTGATGAAAGCATCGCGTCTCCCGTCGCGCCTCAGTGCGTCGTCGGTGAAGTGTGCGCCGCCATCGACTTCGATGACGAGCCGCGCCGAGTGAGACGCAAAGTCGGCGTAGTACGGGCCGAGCGCCACCTGCCGCCGAAAGTGGTGTGGCCGCAGCAGCGGATCGCGAAGCGCCATCCAGAGCCGCGCCTCCGGCGGCGACATGCTGCGGCGGAATAGTCTGGCCTGCGCAATGGTCATGCCAGGCAATGTAGCGCCACGGCGAACTCCGCGCACCCCACCCACCGGGCTTCGCCCGGTCCCCCCTCCCCATGAAGGGGAGGGAGCGGCAGGAACGGCAAATCCCGTTTTTGCGTCAGGATCGGTGCGCGCATTCTCCCGTGCTCTGCCCCTCCACCGCTATCGCTTGAGAGGACGCCGACTGCCAAACTTTTTGTAGGCATTCAACTCGATCTCGGCGGAACCGGTCTTCCAAATGTTTGGAGTTGTCGGCGATACCCTTTCACGTGTCCCACTCGATGCTCCTAATGCGAAGGCCCGGAGCATTGCCCCGGGCCTCATTCATTTCAGCGCTAGAACTCGGTCCTAGCGATCATCGCAGCATCACGCCGCACCCGCCATATGCGCCAGCACGGCGAGGAGCAGCAGGGCGACGATGTTGGTGATCTTGATCATCGGGTTCACGGCGGGGCCCGCCGTGTCCTTGTAGGGGTCGCCGACGGTGTCGCCGGTGACCGAGGCCTTGTGCGCCTCGCTGCCCTTGAAGTGCTTGACGCCGTGGCTGTCGACGAAGCCGTCCTCGAAGCTCTTCTTGGCGTTGTCCCAGGCGCCGCCGCCGGCCGTCATCGAGATGGCAACGAAGAGGCCGGTGACGATGACGCCCATCAGCATGGCGCCGAGCGCCGCGAAGGCCGAGCCGGCGCCCGCGATCCAGTAGATGA
>JBQCIY010000191.1:0-6095 GCA_051953275.1 Devosia sp.
AGGATCACCAGACCGACCTGCATGAGGACCGGGACTTGGAAGCTGCCCCACCAGATACCGGGATCGAGGATCGCGCGGGCTTCGGCCGGCATGGTGAGACGGTCGAACACCACGGCGCGAACCGGCTCGACGGCGTAGGTCATCGGATTGATGTGGGTGACGATGGTAAGCCACGCGGGCAGGCGGCTGAGCGGGAACAGCGCACCCGACAGGAACATTAGCGGCGTGATGATCATCTGCACCAGCGGCATCGCCGACTGCACCTGCTTGACGCGACCGGCGAGTAGGAGGCCCAGCGCAGTGATCATGAAGCTCATGATGAACAGCAGGATCAGAAGCTCGACGATCATCACCGGGTCGTAGGGCACCCCGACAAGGCCGGCGAGCAGGATCACCACCACCGACTGCAGCGTCGCAACACTCGCGCCGCCCAGGCACTTGCCGATCAGGATCGCGGCGGTCGACACCGGCGCCACCAGCATCTCGCGCAAGAAGCCGAACTCGCGGTCCCACACCATCGAGATGCCGGCAAAGGCGGCACTGAACAGGACCGACATCGACAGCACGCCGGGGAACAGGAACGTCTTGAAGTCGATGCCGCCGGTGCCCGCCTGGACTAGCGCGCTGAGCCCGCCGCCGAGGACGAACAGAAAGAGCAGCGGCTGCACGACCGAGGAGGCGACGCGCGTCGGATCGCGGCGAAAGCGGATGAGCTCGCGGCTCCATACGATGAGGGCGGCGCGCGCCTCGTGCGCCAGCCCGCCCTTGGGGACGACGACGGATGCAATGCTTGCCTGGGCCATGATTACCTCCGGAACGCCGCCGCGCGGGGGTTGAAGTTGCTGCCCTTCTGCTCCGCATCGCGCAGCGAGGTGCCGGTGAAATTGAGGAACACGTCGTCGAGCGTCGGCCGCTGTACGGTGACCGACTTGATGGCGATGCCGAGCTTTTCAAACAGCTGCGGGATGAAGGCCGCGCCTTCGGGCACCGAGATGGTCACGAGACCCTCAACCATCTTGGCGTCGAGTGAGAACTTCTCCTTGAGCGCGGCGATCGCCGCCGTGTCGTCGGCGGTGGAAATCTGCACGCGGTCCTTGCCGACCCCAGCCTTGAGCTTTTCCGGCGTGTCGAGGGCGACAATCCTGCCCTGGTCGATGATGGCGATGCGATCGCAGTTCTCGGCTTCGTCCATGTAGTGCGTAGTGACGAAGACGGTGATCTCCTCGGTCTTGTGGAGTTCGCCGATATACTGCCAGATCGAGGCGCGCGTCTGCGGGTCGAGTCCGATGGTCGGCTCGTCCAGGAACAGCACCTTGGGTGAATGGAGAAGACCGCGCGCGATCTCGAGCCGGCGCCGCATGCCGCCCGAGAAGGTCTGCACCAAGTGGTCCTTGCGGTCGTAGAGGCCGACCATTTCGAGCACATCCTTGCGGCGCGCGGCGGCAGTATGCCGGTCGACACCGTAGAGCTCGCCATGGAAGCGCAGATTCTGGTCGGCCGTGAGATAGCTGTCGAGCGTCGGCTCCTGGAACACCAGTCCGATCGAGCGGCGCACGGCGTCACGGTCCCGGGCCACATCGTAGCCCGCGACCTTGGCGGTGCCCGACGTGGCATCGGCGAGGGTGCACAGGATCTTGATGGTGGTCGACTTGCCGGCGCCGTTCGGGCCGAGGAAGCCGAACGTCTCCCCGGCCCTGACGGTCAGGTCGATGCCCTTGACGGCCTCGACTTCCTTGAACCGCTTGACGAGGTTGTGGACTTCGACCGCCGGTTCGGCGCCGCCTATCGATGAGCCATCCATGGGCTGCTCCAAAGGGGGTTCTCTAACGCTGTTCGGGATGCTAGTACTCGAACAACGTTAGAGAGACAAGCCCCCAGACTCGCACAATGACCGTGACGCGCGACGATGTGATCCACACCGCCATCCAGCTCCTACAGGAAGTGGGCCTCGACGGCTTGACCCTGCGCAAACTGGCCACAGAGCTCGGCATTTCGGCGCCGACCCTCTACTGGCACGTCAAGGACAAGCGCGAGCTGCTCGACCTGATGAGCGAGGAAATGGTGCGCACGGCGCGCGAGAAGATGCCGCCCTTCCCGCCGAACCTGCCCTGGGACGAAAAGATCGCCGAGGGCATGCGGCGGCAGTATCAGGCGATCATCGTTTGGCGCGACGGCGCGCGGGTGGTGGCCGGCAACCGGCCGACCGAAGCGGCGCTGCCGCAGATCGAACAATTCCTCAAGATGTGGGTCGAAGCCGGCTTTCCGCCGAACGAGGCGCTCGCCTATGTGCTGACCTTCGGCGACTTCATCATCGGCTGCGCGCTCGAGCACCAGGCCGAAATCGAGCGGCGGAGCAGCCGGCTGGCCGACAGCACCGCTGAACTTTGGAAGCAGATCGCGGCCTACCCGACCCTGCACGCGGCCTCGGTGACGCGCGGCGGCAGCAGGGCGGGCCCGCACGCCAGCAATTTCGAGCGCGGGCTGGCGCTGCTGATGAGCGGTCTGCGTCTGCGGCGCGAGGAACTGATGGCAGAAAAGCGGAAGGCCGCGTCGTAACGCGGCCTCATTCAACCTGTCTCGATGCTTACTCGGCGACGGTGGTCGATCCACCGGCGGTGAGGAAGGCCGGCAGCTCGCCAACCTCCGGCTGCGGTGCACCCGACGGATCGGCACCCATATTGCCCTCGCCGTTGCCACGGCCGCGGCGGCGGCGATTGCGGTCACGCCGGCGATGGTTTTCACCCCCCTCGCCCGGCTGGCCGTTGAACTCGCCACCCTCGGCGGCGACGCCCTCGCCGGACTGCTGCTGGGCCATCTGCGGCTGCGGCTGGCCTTCGGCCGGCTGCTCGCCTTCGGCTGCAAAGCCTGGCTGCTCGCCAGGCTGCGGCTGCGGCTGCTGGAAACGCTGCATCGATTCCGGCGACGCAAAGCGATCGTTGATCGGCGGAAAATCGTCGTCTTCGTCGACTTCCAGCACCTGGCCCGGCTGGTCCGGCCGGAACTGGCTCTGCGCCTGCGCGGCGGCAACGATGCGGAAATAGTGTTCGGCATGCTGCAGGTAATTTTCGGCGAGAACCGGGTCGCCCGAGGATTGGGCGTCGCGCGCGAGCTGCAGGTATTTTTCGGCGATGTGGGCCGCGTTGCCGCGCACCTTCACATCCGGCCCGTTGGATTCGAAGTTCCGGCTGAGCGGGTTCACATGCTTGCGGCCGCCATTGTTGTTGCGTCCGCGCTGCCGGTTCTTGTTGTTCTGGTTTGGTCTCATCGGTCGTTAGTCGCCTTGATTGAGCCTTCTGGTTTCTCGAGGTCCGCTTGCGCCACTGGCGCCCGGAGGGCGGAAGGGAGCGGAAAATGTTCAGAGAGCTGTTCGGGGCTGAACCACTTTTGGCTCATCACGTCAGGCAGGGGTCCGTACCGGGATACCCTTGCTGGCAATCCAGCAGCGCCGATGAGCGGGTGGCCGTCACCTTGGCGCTCAACCGCGCGCCGCTGACAGCACCGGGAAACTAGCCGGTTCGCTCCGCCTTTCCAAGCGGAAAATGCCCGTATTCCCTTGGCTTGGTTTCCTTGTCCTCAAGAATGGGAAGCCGAGACCACCCGGTCAAGGCCTGCCAGATCCTTTAATATATCGACGCGGGCAAAGCCCGCGCGACCGAGCATTCGGCGGAGGATTTCCCCTTGATTATAGCCGATTTCGAGGAGGAGCAGCCCACCCGGGCGGAGCCGCCGGGCGGCCTGTGCGGCGATGGCGCGGTAGGCTTCCAGCCCGTCCCAGCCGCCATCGAGTGCCGCTTTCGGGTCGAAAAGTCGCACCTCCGGCATGAGGCCGAGGATCGCGTCGGTGGCGATATAGGGCGGATTTGACACAATAAGATCAAACAGTTCGGTGTGCGGCACGGCCGACCACCAGCTCCCCGCCCTGAACTGCAGGCGGCTGCCGATCCGGTGCCGCTCGGCATTTTGCCGCGCCACGGCCAGCGCTTCTTCGGAGATATCGGTGGCGAGGCCCCGCGCCAGCGGCACCGCATCGGCGATCGCGATGGCGATCGCGCCCGAACCCGTTCCGAGATCGACAAATGCCCTTTGCGGACGCGATTCGAGGAAAGCAGTAGCCTCGGCGACGAGCATCTCGGTCTCGGGGCGCGGATCGAGCGTCGCCGGTCCGAGGGCAAAATCGAGGCCCCAGAATTCGCGCCGCCCGACGATGCGGCTGATCGGTTCCCCGGCGAGCCGGCGCTGCGCGTACTGGTCGATGGTCTTGAGCTGGTCTTCGGTCGCGGGGTCGCGCTCGCGCCGCACCAGCGCCATGGCATCGAGGCCAAACGCGGCTTGCCCAAGCAGCCGCGCGTCGAGATCGGCGCCCTCGAGGCCGGCGGCGCGGAAGCGGTCGCGCACGGCGCGCCAGGCGGCACCGATGCTGACCGGGGCAGTCACGCCCCATCCATGGCGGCAAGCTGCGCCGCCTGGTCCTCGGTGATCAGTGCCTCGATCAACTCGTCGAGCGCGTCGCCGGCGATCACCTTGTCGAGCTTGTAGAGGGTGAGGTTGATACGGTGGTCGGTCACCCGCCCCTGCGGGAAATTGTAGGTGCGGATGCGCTCGGAGCGATCACCGGACCCGACCTGCTCGCGCCGGGCGTCGGCCCGTGCCGTGTCGCGCGCCTCGCGCTGCGCCTCGTAAAGACGCGCCCGCAGCACCGTCATCGCCTGCGCCCGGTTCTGGTGCTGACTCTTCATGCCCGAAACGACGACGATGCCAGAGGGGATGTGCGTGATGCGCACCGCCGAATCCGTGGTGTTGACGTGCTGGCCGCCGGCGCCGGAGGAGCGCATCGTGTCGATGCGGATGTCCTCGGGCTTGATCTCGACATCGATCTCTTCGACCTCGGGCAGCACCGCAACGGTCGCGGCCGAGGTGTGGATGCGGCCCGACGCCTCGGTTTCGGGCACGCGCTGCACCCGATGCACGCCGGACTCGTATTTGAGCCGCGCATAGGCCCCCTTGCCCGAGATGCTGGCGATAACTTCCTTGTAGCCGCCGGCGTCGCCGTCGCTCTCTTCCATGAGCGCGAACTTCCAGCCCTTGAGGTCGGCATAACGCTGGTACATGCGCAGCAGATCGCCCGCGAACAGTGCGGCCTCGTCGCCGCCGGTGCCGGCACGCACTTCGAGAATGACGTTCTTTTCGTCGGCCGCATCCTTGGGCAGGAGCAGGATGCGGATATGCTGCTCCATCTCGGCGATCCGCGGCCGAAGTTCACCGATCTCGGCCGCAGCCATCTCGGCCATGTCCCTGTCCGATGAGCCGGCAAGCTCCTCGGCCGAGCGCAGCTCCGCGACCGCCCTGCGCCAGGCGGCGATGGGTCGGACCACCGGTTCGAGCTCGGCATATTCCTTGCTGAGCCGCACGAAGGCGTCGGCGGCAGGACCAGCCGCCAGTGCCGCCTCGACACTGTCGAAACGCTTTTCGAGCTGCGCCAGCTTGTCTTCGGGGAGGGAGGGCATGGTTCAGGCGCTCTGACGGCCGCGGTTTCCCTCCCCCGTGTGGGGAGGGTAGCGAAGCTTGCGAGCGGAGCGAGCTAGCGCAGCTGGGTGGGGGGAGTCTCCACATGCTCGCCGGTTGCGACTCCCCCCACCCCGTCCTTCTAGGCTTTCGCTGGTCGCGAAAGCCAAGTGCGGCCGCCCTCCCCACGCGGGGGAGGGAAACCAGATTGCAAGCGCTGCCGATGCCTTCAATACATCGCTCAAATTGCCAGCCCCTGCTTTTCTGCAAGATCCATCAGCAGGTCGCGGACGCCGACGCCGGACTGGCCTTCGCCGAGCGCCGCGGCGACGGCGGCCTGCACCGGCTTCAGATCGAGACCGAGCACCATTTCCTTGATCGGGCCGACAGCCGGCGGCGACATGCTGAGCCGCGTCATGCCGATCGACATCAGCGCCAGCGCCTCCACGGTACGGCCGGCGAGCTCGCCGCACATGGTGATCGGCACGCCGTAGCGCCGGGCCATGGTGACGATGTGGCGCAACGCACGCAGGCGCGGCAGCGCGATCGGATCGTAGGCCTTGTTGACCCGCGCATTGGCCCGGTCGGCGGCA
>JBQCIY010000192.1:0-20435 GCA_051953275.1 Devosia sp.
GGTGCCGGCCATGCTGGAGCCGCTGCACTGCGGGCGGTCGCTGAGGAAGATGCGGCCGGGGGAGAAAACGTCGATTTCCTCCGGGTCGTCCTCGTTGTTGTGAACTTCCTGTGGCTCGGCCATGCGGATCGGCTCGGGCCTTCCGTCGGCATAGGCGACGGCGAGGCGGTCCGGCTCGGCGGCGTAAAAGTGCGTATCGACCATGCCGAGCGGGCCCGTGACATATTTCCGGACCACGGCTTCGACGTCCGAGGGATTGCCATTGATCGCCGCGAGGACACCGCCGAGCACGTCGATGGACATGCCGTATTCCCAGGCCTGGCCCGGCCCGAAGGCCAGCGGGGCGCGCGACAGGCGGCGGAGGTTCTCCTCGAGGCTCATGGCCGGCCCGGGATCGGAGCCGGTCGAGACGTCGTCGGGCACGTCATAGGTGATGCCGGAGCTATGGGTCAGCAGCCGCCGGATACGGATCGGCTCGACCGAGCCGTCGGGGGATTGCGGGGTGAACCAGGGCAGGTATTTGCTGACCGGATCGTCGAGCGAGAGGAGGCCGCGATCGATCATCGCGAGCGCCGCGGTGGCGACGATCGGCTTGGTGCAGGAGGCGAGGCGGAAGATGGCGGTTTCGCCCACCGGCCGCCTGGCCTCGCGGTCGGCGTAGCCGGCGGCGCGCGCATAGACCGGTCTGCCGTCCCGGTGGATCAGCACGACGCAGCCGACGATCCGGCTCCACAGCGCCGCATCGATCGCGGCGTCGACACGACTTTTCAGATCCATCGACAGTTCCCCTTTGCGCGAACGCTAGGGTGCAGGGTTTGAACTTGCAACCGTCAGACGGGCACGGAGAAGCTGGTGCCGCAGCCGCAGGAGGCAACTGCGTTCGGGTTCTTGATCTGGAAGCTCTGGCCGATCAGGTCGTCGACGTAGTCGATCTCGGCACCGCCCATGAATTCGAGGCTGAGCGAATCGATCAGCACGGTGGCGCCGTCCTTGGCGAGGACGAGGTCGTCGTTGGCGGGTGTCTCCTGCACGATCTTGTATTCGTACTGGAAGCCCGAGCAGCCGCCGCCGGCAACGACGATGCGGAGCACGGTGCCCACCGGCTGCTTGGCGAGCACGCGGCCGATCTTTTTGGCGGCGCGGTCGGTGAGAACGACGGGATTTGGTGCTAGAGCGGCGTCAGTCATGAGTTTTCCTTGCGGCGCCAAGCGTCCGCCTTGCTGAACTTAATATCGTCGACTGCCGATGAAAAGGGCCCGATGAACCAACCAGCGCCCTATGCCTCCAATCCGGCCCAGAGCCGGGGCCGGATGTACCCAGTGTCGGACAGCCCGACGCGCTCGGAATTCCAGCGGGATCGCGACCGGATCATCCATTCGACGGCGTTCCGGCGGCTACAGTACAAGACGCAGGTCTTCCTGCAGCATGAGGGACTGCATTTCCGCACGCGACTGACGCACACGCTCGAGGTCAGCCAGATGGCGCGCTCGATCGCGCGGGCGCTGGCGCTGAACGAGGACCTGGCGGAAGCGGTGGCCCTGGCGCACGATCTCGGGCACACGCCGTTCGGGCATGCGGGCGAGCGCGTGCTGAACGACAAGATGGCGCGGTTCGGCGGCTTCGACCACAACATGCAGGCGATCCGCGGGGTGACGCGGCTCGAGAACCGCTACGCCGAGCATGACGGGCTGAATTTGAGCTGGGAGACGCTCGAGGGCATCCTCAAGCACAATGGACCGCTGGTGGATGAGGCCGGCCGGCCGGTCGGGCGCTATGTGCAAGAAGGGCTGCCGTTCGGGCTCGGCGACATTCCGGCCAGCGCTGACCTGCTGCCGAGTTCGTATGCGAGCCTCGAGGCGCAGGCGGCGGCGGTGGCCGACGATATTGCCTACAACGCCCATGATATCGACGATGCGCTCAGGGCAGGGCTGATCGTGCTGCCTGAACTGGTGGCGGTGCCGCTGGTCGGCCCGATCGTCACCGAGGTGCTCGAGCGCTGGCCCGATATCGAGCGTCGCCGGCAGGCGCACGAGGTGCAGCGGCGGTTGATCACCCGAGCCATCGAGGACGTCATTTCGACCGCGGAGGGGGAGCTGGCTTCGGTTCATCCGGCTTCGGCGGACGAGGTCCGGCACGCCGGGCGGACGCTGATCCATTTTTCCGACGCGACAGCCGCGGCGGAGCAGGGGCTCAAGGCCTTCATGTTCGACCGTGTCTATCGCTCCGAGTTGGTGATGGTTCCGGTACGACGCAGCGAGGCGCTGGTGGGCGAGCTGTTCGACCGCTATGTCGCGACCGGCGACATGCCCGGGAAATGGGGTGAGATGGCACGCGGAGCGGACGACGAGCACGCCCGCGCGCGGATCGTTGCGGACTTCATCGCGGGCATGACCGATCCTTATGCCGAAGCCGAGCATGCCCGGTTGTTTGACGGGAAACGGCCGGTGGAGTAGGGGCTCCGAACCCTACAACCGGACCGACCATGGACATTTTCGCCGATTTCGCCACGCGGGTCGCTGCTGCGCTCAAGACGCTCTATCCGGAGGCGTCCGACGAATTGATCGCGCGCGCCGTGGTGGAGCCGCCGCGCGACCCCGGCCACGGCGACCTGTCGTCGAATGCTGCGATGGTCGTCGGCAAGCCGCTGGGCAAGAATCCGCGCGAGGTGGCCACGGCGCTGGCCGCGCACTTCAAGGATGATCCGGATGTCGAGACGGTCGAAGTGGCCGGCCCGGGCTTCCTCAATTTCCGCCTGGACGAGCCGGCCTGGCACCGGGTGCTGAAGTCGGTGGACGTGCTCGGCGGCGCTTACGGCAAAACCGATCTGGGCAAGGGCGAAAAGGTCAACGTGGAGTACGTCTCGGCCAATCCGACGGGGCCGATGCATGTGGGCCATACGCGGGGCGCGGTGTTCGGCGACGCGCTGGCCTCGCTGCTCGGCTATGTCGGCTACGACGTGACCCGGGAGTACTACATCAACGATGCCGGCGGGCAGGTCGACGTGCTCGCGCAATCGGCGTTCCTGCGCTATCGCGAGGCCCTGGGCGAGACCATCGAGATTCCAGCGGGACTTTATCCGGGCGACTACCTCAAGCCGGTGGGCGAGCAACTCGCCGACGCCTATGGCCACGACCTGCTCGGCATGCCGGAAGCCGAGTGGCTGCCGAAGGTCAAAGAGCTGACGCTCAAGATGATGCTGGACCTGATCAAGACCGACCTCGCGGAGCTCGGCGTCGAGCAGGACGTGTTCTTTTCGGAGCGGACGCTGCATGGGCAGGGCGGCGACATCGACCTCACGGTGCAATGGCTGCGCGAGCAGGGGCTGGTGTACCAAGGGCGGCTGGACCGGCCGAAGGGCGCGCCGGACGAGGACTGGGAAGACCGCGAGCAGACGCTGTTCCGGGCCAAGGATTTCGGCGACGACGTCGACCGGCCACTGGTCAAGTCGGATGGCAGCTACACGTATTTCGCCGCCGACATCGCCTACCACCGCAATAAATACCTGCGCGGTTTCAAGCACATGATCAATGTGTTCGGGGCCGACCACTCGGGCTATGTCAGCCGGCTCAAGGCGGCGGTGAAGGCCGTCTCGGGCGGCGAAGCCGAGGTCGACGTCAAGATCATGCAGCTGGTGCGGCTCTTGAAGAACGGCGAGCCGTTCAAGATGAGCAAGCGGAGCGGCGATTTCGTCCGGCTGTCGGACGTGGTGGAGGAGGTCGGCGCGGACGCCACGCGGTTCATGCTGCTTTACCGGCGCAACGAGCAGGCGATGGATTTCGACTTCGCGCTGGTCAAGGAGCACACGCGGGACAACCCAGTGTTCTACGTCCAGTACGCGCACGCGCGGACCTGTTCGGTGTTCCGCACCGCCGAGTCGGAACTGCCGGGGCTGGAGCTGAGCCCGGATGAGCTCAGCCGCGCGCCGCTCGAACTGCTCGTGAGCCCAGCCGATCTCGAGCTGATCAAGGTGGTGGCGCAATGGCCGCGGACGGTTTCTGCGGCGGCGCTTGCGCACGAGCCGCATCGCATTGCATTTTACTTGTACGAGCTGGCTGCGGCGTTCCACGCTTTCTGGGCCAAGGGCAAGGACGACAGGACGTTACGTTTTGTTAACCCTGAGGACCTGAAACTAACCGCGGCGCGACTCGCGCTAGTGAGTGCTGTGAGGCAGGTTTTGGTCAATGGCCTCACGGTCTTGGGGGTGTCTGCTCCAGATGAGCTTTCATAATTCGGGCGCATTGGTGTGATGGTTGGCCACCACGTCTCGGCGGGGTCGAGCGGGGAAACCAAGCACATCGTGAGCCTTGTCAATGCCGCCAGCGAGTTCGCAGCAGATGCCTGATCCGGCCGATAAATCAGACGACCTTATCGCCGAACTTGCGAAGCTGATGGCGGCGCCGACCGGCAAGGAAAACGCCGTTCCGCCGCCAACCCGGCCGGCGCCGCTGAACCTGTCGCCGATTTCCACCAACCCGGCGCCGGCGCCCACGGCGTCCGCCCCGCCTGTTGTGCGCATTCCCGGCATGGATGCTGCGCCGCCCAAACCGACAGCCCAACCTGTTACGCCGCCGGCGGCCCCTGCACCCGCCGCCGACACCCGGGCGCCTGCGACCGGCACGATCCGCATTCCCGGCATGGACCAGCCGGCGCCGGTTTCGACCAGCGCGCCCGTCGGCAAGTTCGATTTCGGCAAGCCCGTGGCGGCGGCGGCCATCAAGCAGGAGCCGCTTTCGACGCTCTCCGAGCGGCTGGCCACGCAGAATCCGTCGGGCCCGGCTACGCCACGCGTTCCGTCGAGCTTGACACCGGTGAGCGAGAACCGGTCCTTCGCCGAAGGGCCGGCACTTTCGGTGGCGAAACCGGTTCCGCAGCCCCCGGCTCCGGTGGCGAGCGACTTCAGCTTCGATTTCGGCTTTGCGCAGAATCCGCCGACGGCCAGCGCCGCGCCGCGACCGACGCCCCAGCCCCAGCCCCAGCCTGCCGCCAGGGAGCCTGGTGGAGAGGCGGAAGATCCGATCGCCGCGCTGATCGAAGCCGAGATGGTCGATCACACTGAAGCTCCAGCGGCCGATGAGTCGTCGAGGGAAGCAGCGCCGCCAACCGCGCCTGTGCTGCGCGCGGTCAATGGTCAGGTCGCGCCAGCGAAGCCGACGATTGCCCCGGCCAGTTCGGTCGCGGCGCGACCGGCGACGAATGCGCCGATCCCGCTAAAGCCGGTGAGCGTGGCGCCGCGTCCGCCCGAGAGCGACCGATTCGCCATTTCCCCGGGTGTCGGGCTCAACATGAAGCCGCCGGCGAGCCAGCCGTTGAGCTCCCCCGCCTCGCGGGCGCCGCATCCGGCGCCGGCGCATGACGACGACGATCCGATGTCGGAGATCGAAAGCCTCATCGGCGAAGCTGTGCGGGTGGAATTGACGCCCGGCCCGATCCGGGTACAGGCGCCGCAGTCGGTGTCGCCGCGGGTGGAACTGGAGCCTGAGGACGAGGTCGAGGCGGAGATCGCGCATCGTGCCGAGCCGGCGCCGCCCCCGGTGGTGCCACCGTTGACGACGCAGTTCGCGCCGCGCCGGGCCAACCTCAAGGACGATGCCGCCAGCCGGTCGGCGGAGGATGCAATTCTGGCGGCCGCCGCCGCCTCGGGTTCGGATGTCGGCCGGATGGAGCCGTCGGTGGGCGGGGAAAGCCCGTATCGCCGACTCAAGGTCAAACCGGAGCGCCGGTCGTTCTTCTCCGGCGGTTTGCGCCAGTACATCGGCATGGCGGTCGCGGGTACGCTGCTGCTGGCGGCGGGGCTGGGCCTCTACTGGGTTCTCGGCATGGGCCGGACGTCCGGAACCGGCGCCAATGCGCCGGTGCTGACCGCCGATGCGACGCCGACGAAGGTGCTGCCGTCGGCAGCGCCGAGTGCGCCGACCGACGTGGCCAAGTCGCCGGTACTTGCCAAGATGGACGGCGCCACACCGGCGCCCAGCTCCGAGCAGCTGGTTTCGACCGAGCAATCGGTGGCGGACGTGACCAATGGTGCCACCCCGGCCGCCGCTGGCGACAATGAGAGCGGCCTCGCCAATCGCAAGGTGCGCACCGTGACAGTGCGTCCGGATGGGACCATCGTTTCGGGCGACGACGCCGTTGCCGGCGGCGAAGCCTTGCCGGTCGACCGGCCGAACGTGCCCACCGTGCCCAGCACCGAGACGACGAACCTGCTCGGCAATGGCGACCAGAGCGCCTCGCCGACGCCGCTGGTGCCGTCGGCACTGGATGCGACGCAGGACATGAGCTCGGCTACGCAGACGGCCGATGCGTCGCCGGTGATCGATACGAGCCTCGTGGCCCCGACGCCAATGCAGTTCCCGGTGCGCGACACCGCGGCCCCCAAGGCGGGCGGCAGTGTGCCGACCAATACGAGCGTCAACGCGCTGCTTCCCAAGACCACGCCGCAGCCGCAGGAACTCGATTTGATGGGTGGCGGCAATACCACGACGCAGAAGCCGGTCCAGGTCGCGGCCACCAAGCCGGCGCAGGCGACGCCGACCCCGGCAGCGCCAACGGCCGGCGGCAATGCGCCGGCCTATGTCCAGCTCAGCTCGCAACCGAGCGCCAGCGACGCGCAGGCGTCGGTCAAGTCGATGACTGCCAAGTACGGTAGCCTGTTTGGCGGCAATACACTGGTCGTCCAGCAGGTCGACCTCGGGCAGAAGGGGGTTCGCTGGCGCGTGCGGCTGCCGGCTGACTCGCTCAGCACGGCGGCCAGCATCTGTGCCCAGATCAAGGCGCAAGGCGGCGACTGCTTCGCGACGAACGGCTGATCGAGACAAGCGGCGGCAGACGGGCCCGTGAGGGTCGCTTTTCCTGTGGGCGCAGCCGGCCCGGCCGGCGATTCCGGCTTTTTCGCCCGGAAGTCCGTGTAAATTGCCGGCTTCGCCACAGCCTGGACGTGTTGTTTGAACGCCGAAACGCCAACCGATTGGGTCGAGCCCGCGCCGCCGCCACCTGACGACGAGGTGATGTATGTCGACGTCGGCGGCTACGAAGGGCCGCTCGACCTGCTGCTCGACCTGGCGCGCCGACAGAAGGTCGATCTGAGCCAGATTTCGGTGCTGGCGCTCGCCGAGCAGTATCTGGGCTTCATCGAGACGGTCCGCGAAAAGCGCATCGAGATCGCCGCCGACGACCTCGTGATGGCGGCCTGGCTGGCCTATCTCAAGAGCCGGCTGATGGTGCCGCAGACGGCCTCGGACGACGAGCCGACCGGCGAGATGATGGCGGCACTGTTGCAGTTCCGGCTGAAGCGCCTCGAGGCCATGCGGCAGGCGGCACAGCGGTTGATGGGGCGGCCGATCCTGGGCGCCCAGGTGTTCGCGCGCGGCGCGCCGGAGCCGGTGACGGTACAGCGCAAGGCGCTGTGGGAAGCGTCACTGTTCGACCTGCTCAAGGCCTATGCAACGCAGCGGGAGCGCGGCATCCCCAACGACTACACGCCGTTCGAACGGCACGTGTGGTCGCTGCAGGAGGCGCGCGAGATCCTCAACCGGCTGATCGGCGACAACATGGACTGGGTGCCGATGGATGCGTATCTGGCGCAGTATCTGGACGCTCCGGAACTGCGCGTGACGGCCATGGCCTCGACGTTCGCTTCCAGTCTTGAACTGGTGCGGCTCGGACAGGTAGAACTCCGCCAATCGCTGGCCTTCGGGCCGCTTCTCGTGCGCCGCCGCAAGAGCGACGGCCCGCCGCCAACCGAAAATTGATGTCCGACCAAGACCTTACGCCTGAGACCGCGTCTGCGCCAAGCGAGCACCCGGAACTCGCCGAGCGTTCGCTGCGCATCCTCGAAGCCCTGCTGTTCGCCTCGGCGGAGCCGCTGTCGGCGGCGGAACTGGCGCCGCATCTGGGCGAGGGCGCCGACGTCGAGGCGCTGCTGACGCGGCTTGCCGAGATGTATTCGACGCGCGGCGTGCACCTCGTTCGCCGCGCCGACAAATGGGCTTTCCGGACGGCTTCCGACCTCGAATTCCTGCTCAGGCGCGAGCAGACGGACAACAAGCCGCTGAGCCGCGCGGCGCTCGAGACGCTGGCGATCATCGCCTACCACCAGCCGGCGACCCGCGCGGAGGTGGAAGAAGTGCGCGGCGTTGCGACCGGAAAGGGCACGCTCGACCTGCTGATGGAGGCGGGCTGGATCCGGATGCGCGGCCGCCGGCGCACGCCGGGGCGCCCCGTGACGTACGGAACCACCGAGGCCTTCCTCGATCACTTCGGGCTCGAGTCGCTGGCCGACCTGCCGGGTCTCGAAGAGTTGAAAGGGGCGGGGCTGCTCAGCAACCGGTTGCCGCCCAACCTGCAGATTCCGCTGCCGTTCGACGGGCCTTTGCGCGAGGACGAGGATCCGCTCGACCCCGACGATATCGAGGGACAGGACGAGCCCACGGAATAAAGGATGCGGCAACGCTATCCTTGTGTTCGCAGTGGTTTCCTCCTATCTGTGAACGAACTTTCCAAGCCCGCGTGAAAAGGAGTTTTCGATGCACGGTCCAGGACTTTGGGGCATCATTATCGTTGCCGTCGTGGTCGTGTTGCTCTTCGGCCGCGGCAAGATCGCGGGGACCATGGGTGAGTTCGCCGCCGGCATCAAAGCCTTCCAGAAGGGCATGCGCGACGAAGACAAGCCCGAGGCCGTGAGCACTACGGCCCAGGTGCAGGCTCCCGCGCCGGCGCCCGAGAAGAAGGACGCCTGAGCGGCGCTGCCGCTGACACAAGGATAAGACTTTCATGTTCGGTGTCGGCTGGACGGAGATGCTGTTGATCGGCGTCGTGGCGCTTGTCGTCATCGGCCCGAAAGATTTGCCCGTGGTGATGAACCGGCTCGGCAAGGTCGTCGCCACCATCCGGCGGATGGGCAACGAGTTCCAGCAGGAGCTCAACAAGACCACCGGGCTCGACCAGCTCACTGATCTCAGACGCTCGATCACCGAGCCGCTGAAGCAGACCGCCGACGAGATCAAGCGCGAGTTCAACAAGGCAACGGAGCTGGGCCTCACCGAGCCGACGGGCGTGATTGCGCCCAAGAACCCGGGGGCCGAGAGCATCGTTGCCGAGATCAATGAAAAGGCCGGAATGACGCCGGTGGCGAGCAACGATCCGCTGCAGCCGATGATGACCGAGCTGGCGCCGCCGGCTACTCCGGTCGAAAGCCCGGCTCCGGCCGAAGCGATCGCGCCGGTCGAGGCGGCCAAGCCCGCCCGCAAGCCGCGGGCCCGTCGTACCCCGGTCGCTGCCGCGGCAGCCCCGGTCGAGCCGGTGGCGTCGACGCCGGCCGCCGTTCCCAAGGCCAGGAAACCGGCCGCGCCGCGCAAACCGCGGGTACCAAAGCCCAAAGCCGAGGCCTAAGAGATGGCGACCGCCGAGCTGCCGCCGCCCAAGACCGAAGAAGACGAGCTCAAGGGCTCGGAAGCGCCGCTACTCGACCATCTGATCGAGCTGAGGAAACGGCTGATCTATTCGCTGGCCGCGGTGGTGGTGTTCTTCCTCGTCTGCTTCTTCTTTGCCAAGCCGATCTACGACCTGCTGCTCCTGCCGTACCGCTGGGCCGCCGGCGGCTCGCAGGACGTGAAGCTGATCTTCACGGCGCCGCAGGAGTTGTTCTTCACGTACATGAACGTCGCGCTGTTCGGGGCTCTGTTCCTGGCGTTCCCGATCATCGCGGGGCAGATCTACGCCTTCGTCGCGCCGGGCCTCTACAAGCGCGAGCGGCGTGCGTTCGTGCCGTATCTCGTGGCGACGCCGGTGTTTTTCATCCTCGGCGCGCTGATGGTTTACTTCGCGGTGGCGCCGATGGCGCTCCACTTCTTTTTGGGCATGCAGCAAACGGCGGCCGCGCCGGGAGACGTGCAGATCGAGATGCAGACGCGCGTCAGCGAGTATCTCGGGTTCATCATGACGCTGATCATCGCCTTCGGCATCTGCTTCCAGCTGCCGGTGGTACTGACGCTGCTGGCGCGCATCGAGCTGGTGAGCTCGAAGCAGCTCGGCAAGGGCCGGAAGTACGCGATCGTGGGCATCCTGATCGTCGCGGCGCTGCTGAGCCCGCCCGACCCGATCAGCCAGATCGGGCTCTCGATCCCGATGTATGCGCTGTACGAATTCTCGATCTTTGCCGTGAAGTGGGTGGAAAAGCAGCGGGCGGCGAGAGAGGCCGCGGCTGCGAAGGCGTAGCGCCGGGCAGCGCCGGGGACTTGCCATCGGCCAGCCGCCTCTGCAAAAGAAGCCCTCTTTCCTCGGGACTTCACCATGCTCGACATCAACTGGATCAGGGCCAACGCCGACGCTGCCCAGCGCGCGTTCGACACGCGCAAGAACGTGCCCTTTTCCGCGTCCGAGCTGATCGCGCTCGACGATGCGCGCCGGGGCGCGATCACCCGGCTCGAGGACGCGCAGGCGGCCCGGAATGCCTTTTCCAAGCAGATCGGGCAGGCCAAGGCGCAGAAGGACGAGACCAAGGCGGCCGAGCTGATGGCGCAGGTGGCGCACCTCAAGGACGTCATCCAGGCCGGCGAGGACGAGCGGCGGCAGGCCGAGGAGAAGCTGCGCAGCGCGCTGCTGGTGATGCCGAACCTGCCCAAGGACGAGGTGCCGCGCGGCGCGGACGAAGCCGACAACGTCGAGTATTTCGGGCCGAACGGAAATGCCGCGACGGCGGCCAAGTCGCGGCCGGCCAAGCCGAGCTTTCCATTCACGCCGAAGGAGCATTTCGAGACCGGCGAAGCGCTCGGGATGATGGACTTCGAGACAGCCGCGAAGATTTCGGGCGCGCGGTTCACGATCCTCAAAGGCCAGCTGGCGCGGATGGAGCGGGCGCTCGGGCAGTTCATGCTCGACCTGCACGTCGATACACATGGGTACACCGAGGTCGAGCCGCCGGTGCTGGTGCGGGACGACGCGTTGTATGGAACAGGGCAACTGCCGAAGTTCGCGGAAGACCTGTTCTTTGCCAAGCATGGCGACGGCCGGTTGGCGCTCATCCCCACTGCCGAGGTGCCGCTGACCAATCTCGTGCGGGACTCCATCCAGCGCGAGGAAGACTTGCCGTTGCGGTTTACGGCGCTGACGCCGTGCTTCCGGTCGGAGGCGGGATCGGCGGGGCGCGACACGCGCGGCATGCTGCGCCAGCACCAGTTCAACAAGGTCGAGCTGGTCTCGATCACGACGCCGGAGCAGTCGGCCGACGAGCACGAGCGGATGCTGGCATGCGCCGAAGAGGTGCTGAAGCGCCTCGAGCTCCACTACCGGGTGATGACGCTGTCGACCGGCGACATGGGGTTCGGGGCGCAGAAGACCTACGACATCGAGGTATGGCTGCCCGGCCAGGACACCTATCGCGAAATCTCGTCGTGCTCGGTGTGCGGCGACTTCCAGGCCCGGCGCATGGACGCGCGGTTCAAGGGCAAGGACGGCAAGATCCGGCACGTGCATACGCTCAACGGCTCGGCGCTCGCGGTCGGGCGCACGCTGATTGCGGTGATGGAGAACTACCAGCAGGTGGACGGCTCGATCGCCGTGCCGGCGGTGCTGCAGCCGTACATGAACGGGCTCAAGGCCATCGCCGCCAAATGAGCCTGCGTATCCTCATCACCAACGACGACGGCGTAGACGCGCCGGGCCTCGCCGTGATGCAGGAGCTCGCGCGCAGCCTCAGCGACGATGTGTGGGTGTGCGCGCCGGACGGCAACCAGTCGGGCGCCTCGCACCGCTTCACCTTCGGGCGCGAGATGGAGCTGATCGAAAAGCGCCCGAGGGTGTTTGCGGTGCCGGGCGGCTCGCCGGCCGACTGCGTGGTGGCTGGAATGACGTTCCTCTTGAAGGACCATCCGGCCGACCTCGTGTTGTCCGGAGTCAACAGCGGGCAGAACCTCGGCGACATCGTCAGCTGCTCGGGCACCGCCGCGGGGGCGCGCGAGGGGGCCTACCAGGGGGCGCTGGGCATCGCCATGAGCCAGGGCGTCGACTACGAAAAAGGCCTTGCGCTCGACTGGTCGGTGGCGCGCCGGTTCGGTGCCCGGGTGGTCGAGGGGATTCGGCGGGAAGCCGGTAAGGGCGTGTGGTTCAACGTGAATTTCCCGTTCTGTCCGCCGGACCAGGTCGAGGGTGTCCGGGTGGTGCCGACGCAGCGCTTCTCGCGCTCGCCGATGCGCTATTTTCCCTCGGACAACCCGGGCAAGTTCTTCATCGCGATCCCCGAAACGCCACGGCCGCTCGATCCGGAGTTCGATTTCCACCTGCTGATGCACGGCAACGCGATCACGGTGACGCCGATGGCGCTGCAGGGCACGGATGCAGCGATGGCCGCTGCGATGGACGGAAAGGTTGTTCTTTAGAGAACGGAATGCCCCTTCTCAACCGGGTCATTCCTGGGCGAGCGGGAACCTCTGTTTTCAATCTTTGCCACCCGAAACGGAGGTCCCCACTTGCGCGGGGATGACTCCGTGGGTGGAAGAGTCCGGCGTAGAACGCGAGTCCGGCCTTAACCCTAATCGGGGCTGAATCCGGCGAGATTCAAACGGCGCAAAACGCGACGGCCTTAAACTCGTCTTTACCTAAAATGCTTATCGTCCAGGCCATCGAGTAGTTTGCGTATGAGTTGGACTGATGAGTAATCGCGTTGTCGGCCAGGCGCTTAGGGTCGCTGCGTTTGCCGGTCTCATGGTGGGGTCTGCGACCCTCGCTGGCTGCTCCTCCATGGGTTTGGGCCTGGGTGGCGGCGATGTGACCGGTTCGACCGGATCGGCCAATTTCACGGGTGGGCCGCAGGCCATGCCCTCCGCACTCCAGCCCATCGCGCCGCAGGGAACCCGCGTGGCGGAAGGGCCCTACATTCCACCAGAAGATATTTCCGGTGGCGGCTCCGGTGGCCTCGTCACCGGCAGCGCACCCATCGGCACCGTTACGTCCACCGCACTGCCGCCTTTGTCGCAAGGGAATTCACCGATGTCCGCCCAGCCCCAGTACGCCAACCCGGCTCCCGCGCCCAAAGTCGCCTCGCTGGGCGCGCCGGCTCCCACCAGCACGCTCAGCGTGGTGCCCGCCAATGCCTACACGCACGTGATCGAGAGTGGAGAGTCGCTCTACACCATCGCCCGCAAGTACAATGTCACGGCGCAGGCGATCATGCAGGCCAACGGCATCTCCTCGCCTGAGAAGATCTATGTCGGCATGAAGCTGATCATTCCGGGCCGCACCAGCGTTGCACCGGCGACAGCGACCAAGACGGCCGGCGTGACGCTGGGCGCGCCAGAGCACAATCTCGCCCCCAAGCCCATGGATGCGCCGATGACGGTCAGCGCGCCGTCGCACGCGCCGGGCAGCAAGACCGTGCTGCTGGACCCGGTGCCGGCGGCCAGGACCGCGGCCGCGAAGCCACTCGCGCCGGTGGGGCAGAGCCAGGCTCCGGCGCAGCAGGCGCCGGTGCAGGTGGCGAGCGTCGATCCGTCGCCCGCCAAGGCGATGCAGCCCAATCCGTCGATGTCGGGCGCCGACAAGTTCCGCTGGCCGGTGTCGGGAAAAGTCACCACTGACTTCATCGCCTCCAAGGGCACCGGCATCAACATCGATGCGCCCCAGGGCAGTCCGGTGCGGGCCGCCGAGAACGGCACGGTGATCTATGTCGGCTCGGGCGTCGAGGGCTACGGCAACCTGATCCTGATCCGGCATCCGAACGGCTACGTTTCGGCCTATGCCCACCTCGCGTCGACGAGCGTCAACAAGGGCGACACCGTCAATCGCGGCGACAATATCGGCACCGTCGGCATGACCGGTTCGGTCAGCCGGCCGCAACTCCACTTCGAGCTGCGGCAGGGCGCGACGCCGGTGGACCCGGTGCCGCTGCTGGCCGGTTAGCAGTGGCCAGTAGCGAATAGGGAATAGCGAGTAGGGGCCTGCCGTCCGGTGGGCCCCTTAGTTTTTCGCTACTCGCTAATCGTCAGATCGCCTTGCCGAGCCGGCCGGCGACGTCGCGGATATACTGGATGGCGACGCGGCCGGAGCGGGCGCCGCGGGTCTGGGCCCATTCGATGGCACCCGCATCGAGCGTCACGTCGTCGATCGCGAGGCCGTAGGCGTCGCGATAGCCGTGGATCATCGCCAGATAGGTCGGCTGGTCGCAATTGTGGAAGCCGAGCCAGAGGCCGAAGCGATCGGAGAGTGAGACCTTTTCCTCGATGGCTTCGCCCGGGTTGATGGCGGTGGCGCGCTCGTTGTCGATCATGTCGCGCGGCATCATGTGCCGGCGGTTCGAGGTCGCATAGAACAGGACGTTGTCGGGCCGCCCCTCGAGGCCGCCATCGAGGATGGCCTTCAGCGATTTGTAGCTGGTCTCGTCCCTGTCGAAGCTCAGATCGTCGCAGAAGACGATGAAATGCGCCGGCTCGCGGGCAATGAGGCGCATCAGGCGGGGCAGGCTCTCGATGTCCTCGCGCGAGATTTCGATGAGGATGAGACGGCCCTCAATGTGACCGGCGACCTCGGCATGGACCGCCTTGACCAGCGAGCTCTTACCCATGCCGCGGGCGCCCCAGAGCAGGGCGTTGTTGGCGGCGAAGCCCTTGGCGAACTGCTCAGTGTTGGCAAGCAGCGTGTCGCGGACGCTGTCAATGCCCTTGAGCAGGCCGAAGGGCACGCGCGACACCTTCGGGACCGGCATCAGCCGGCCGTTCGCGGCGTCCCAGTGGTAGGCGTCGGCATCGCCGAGGACCGGAGTCTTGGCGGGCGGAGCGGGGGCCATCGCCTCGAGCCGCACGGCGATGCGCTCCAGCGACGCGGCAATCTGCGTGAGGGTCTGGTCGGACATTGGCGGAAATTCCTGCGTCGAAATGGCCGGGAAAACGGGTATTCGACGGCTTTGCATTGACTCGGGGCGGACTATATAGTCCGCGCGCTCTTGACCGGGTGGATTGTTCCATTGCCGGAAACGCAGCCTATATGCGATCAACCGCGGCGTTTTGACAAGCCGACGACCCACCTAAGGAGACCACCATGTTTGTAACCGCCGCTCTCGCGCAGAGCACCGGTGCCCCCGCCGCTGGAACCGGCGGCATCAGCGATATGCTGATCCAGTTCGCTCCGATCCTGCTGTTGGTGGTGATTTTCTGGTTCCTGATCTTCCGCCCGCAGCAGAAGCGGGTGAAGGCGCAGCAAGCGATGCTGTCGGCGATTACGCGCGGCGACACGGTCGTCACCTCAGGCGGCATCGTCGGCAAGGTCACCAAGGCGGTCGACGGCGAAGACCTCGAAGTCGAGATTTCGCAGGGCGTGCGCGTCAAGCTGGCCCGCGGTAGCGTCACCGACGTGCGCAACAAGGCCAACCCGGTCAACGACAACAAAGCGGCCTGACCGGTCTAGCAAGGACGATATTCGAGCATGCTGCAGTTCACGCCGCTCCGCACCGCGATCATCCTCATCGTCGCCGTGCTGGGTATCGCCTTTGCGCTTCCCAACGCCTTCACCAAGGACCAGACGGCGCAGTGGCCGGGCTGGCTGCCGCACAACGGCATGACGCTGGGCCTCGACCTGCAGGGCGGCTCGTATCTGCTGCTGCAGGTCAACCAGGACTCGGTGATCCAGGACCGGCTGAAGTCGCTGCGCCGCGACGCACGTGAACTGCTCGCCGGGCAGAACGGCATCGGCAACATCATCACCACGACGTCCAAGGGGCTCGAGATCGAGCTCACCGACCCGACGCAGAAGGCGGCGGCGGAAACGGCGCTCAAGAAGCTGCAGACCGGCAGTGGCGTGCTGGGCATCGGAGGCATCCAGGAGCTGCAGTTCGGCGACACGCCCGACGGCAAACTGACGGTCACGCTGACCGACGCGGGCATCAAGGACCGCATGTCGTCGCTGATCGCCCAGTCGATCGAAGTCATCCGCAAGCGCATCGACGAAGTCGGCACCACCGAGCCCATCATCCAGCGGCAGGGGGAAGACCGCGTGCTGGTGCAGGTGCCGGGCTTCAACGATTCCCAGCATTTGAAGGAGCTGATCTCCAAGACCGCCCGCCTCGAATTCCATCTCGTCCATCCGACGATGACGGCGGCGCAGGCGGAGGCGCAGGGCATCCCGTCCGGCTACGAAATCCTCCATAGCGCGCCCGACAGCGGCGGCGGCGACGAGCTGATCAACGAGAATGTCGAGCTCGGCGGCGAAGACCTGACCAATGCACAGCCGGGATTCGACCAGCAGACCGGCCGTTCGGTGGTGACATTCAGCTTCAACACGCACGGCGCCATCGTCTTCGGCGATATCACCAGCAAGAACGTCGGCAAGCGCTTCGCGATCGTGCTCGACAACCAGGTGATCACGGCGCCGGTCATCCAGACGCCGATCACCGGCGGCACGGGCCAGATCACCGGCAACTTCACCCCGCAATCGGCGAACGACCTCGCGGTCCTGCTGCGTGCCGGCGCGCTGCCGGCGACGCTCGACGTGGCGGAAGAACGGTCGGTCGGCCCGAGCCTTGGCGCCGATTCGATCAAGTCCGGCGTCACCTCGGGCATCGTCGCGGGCATCCTCGTCGTCGCCTTCATGGTCGTGGCGTACGGCCTGTTCGGTTTCTTCGCCGACATCTCGCTGGTGCTGAACATCATCCTGATCGTCGGTGCGCTGTCGCTGCTGGGCTCGACGCTGACGCTGCCCGGTATCGCCGGTATTGTGCTCACCATCGGCATGTCGGTGGACGCGAACGTTCTGATCTACGAGCGCATCCGCGAAGAACTGCGGTCGGGCAAATCAATCCTGGCGGCGATCGATGCGGGCTTCCGGCGCGCCTGGGGCACCATCATCGACAGCCACCTGACCCAGCTCATTGCGGCGACGGTGCTCTACTTCCTCGGCTCCGGCCCGGTGCAGGGCTTCGCGGTGACGCTGGCCCTCGGCATCCTGACGTCACTGTTCACCTCGTACACGGTGACGCTCTACTTCGTCGGCCTGTGGTTCCGCATCCGGCGGCCCAAGACGATCAAGATCCAGGTGTTCCGGTTCATCCCCGACGGCACCAAGATCCCGTTCATGAAGATCTCGCGCTTTGCGATCATCTTTTCGATCGTGATCTCGATCCTCGCAATCGGTTCGGCGTTCACCCGCGGTTTCAACCTGGGCATCGACTTCATCGGTGGTTCGGCGATCGAGCTGCAATATACCGGCCAGGGGGATGCGGACGTCGGCAAGATCCGCTCGGTGCTCGATACGTTGAACCTGGGTGACGTGCAGGTGCAGAACTTCGGCACGGCCAAGGACGTGCTGGTGCGCGTGCAGACGCAGGCCGGTGGCGACGCGGCGCAACAGGCGGCAGTCACCAAGGTTTCCGACGCGCTCAAGGGGCAGCAATACGATATCCGCCGCATCGAAACGGTGGGCCCGCAGGTTTCGGGCGAGCTTACGACCAAGGGCGTGATCGCCGTGCTCATCGCGATGGTCGCGATCCTGATCTATGTGTGGTTCCGCTTCGAGTGGCAGTTTGCGCTCGCTGCCATCACGACGACTGCGCACGACGTGATCATGACGATCGGGCTGTTCTCGGTGGTGAGGCTGGAGCTCGATACGTCGTCCATCGCGGCGGTGCTGACGCTCGTCGGCCTCAGCTTGAACGAGACGGTGGTCATCTCCGATCGCATTCGCGAGAATCTGCGAAAATACAAGAAGATGAGCCTACCGGAGTTGATCGACCTGTCGATCAACCAGACGATCGTGCGAACCTCGCTCACGCAGTTCACCATCCTCCTGGCGCTGTTCCCGTTGGTGTTCTTCGGCGGTGAATCGATCCGCGGCTTCACGATTGCGATGACGTTTGGGTCGATCTTCGGCATGTATTCGTCGGTGTTCATCGGCGGCCCGATCCTCATCTATTTCGGGCTCAAGGCCCGCAACGAGGGCGCCACCGACAGCAAGGCGGCCAAGATACCGAAGCGCGCCGACGGCGCCGCGGTCTGAGGGACGATGGCCGAGCCGGGGCAGGGATTCTACCCGTACCAGGCGCCGATCGACGGCTACGGCAATGGCGGCTTCCGCTTCGCCGAGATGAGCCATCGCGGCTCGCTGCTCTGCCTACCGACGGGCATGCATGCCTGGGAGGTGCGGTCGCCGGCGGACATTACGCGCGAAAACCTGCAGCCGGTGTTCGATGCGGCCGACCAGATCGATGTTCTGCTGGTCGGGCTGGGCACCGACATCGTGGGGTTCGACAAGACGATCCGGCAGGCGCTGCGCGACCGCAGGGTGATCGTCGAGGCCATTGCGACCGGTGGGGCGGTACGGACCTACAATATCCTGCTGGGGGAGAGCCGGGCGGTCGGCGCCGCGTTGATCGCCGTCGAGACCGTCAGGTGAAACCGGAAAGCCTCGCCTTCGCGACCGACGAGTTGCGGCGGTCCGACCGCGACCGCTATTTCGCGACCCTCGTGCTTCCAGCGAGAGCGCGCGAGGCGATGACCGCGCTCTATGCGTTCAGCGCCGACGTCGCGTCGGTGCGGGAGCGGGCGCGGGAGCCGGCGGCGGGTGAAATTCGCCTGCAATGGTGGACCGATGCGCTGGTGGGCGAGGGGCACGGCAATGTGCGGGCCAATCCGCTGGCCGATGCGCTGTTGACGGTGCTCGCCGAATACGGGCTGCCGACGGCGCCGCTGACCCGCCTGATCTCGGCGCGGCAGTTCGACCTGTACCACGACCCGATGCCCGACATGGTGACGTTCGAGGGCTATGCCGGGGAGACGGTATCGGCGCTGTACCAGCTCGGGGCGATGATCCTCAATGGCGGCAGCCCGGTCGAGGATGGCGATGCAGCCGGTCATCTCGGCGTCGCGCATGCGCTCATCGGGCACCTGAGGGCATTCGGCTACAATGCCAGCCAGGGCCGGATCTTCCTGCCGCGCGAGGTGTTCGCCGTGTGCGGTTTGAAGGAAAGCGAGGTGTTGGCCGGACAGGCGAGCGAAGGCCTGGCGATTGCGCTGACCCGGTTCAGTGATGTGGCGCGGGAGCATCTAGCCAAGGCCGACGCGGCAATTGCGACGCTGCCGCGCGAGTTGCGGGCGGTGTTTGCACCGGCCGCGATGCTGCGCTCGCAACTCAAGCGGGTGGTTGTCGAAAGGCCGTTCCAGTCGCAACCGGATCTCGCAGACTGGCAGAAGATCGCCGCCATGACGTGGTGGCGCCTGCGCAATAACTGAGGAAATTAGCCGCCGCAGCGCCGCGATTGGGCATCATCGTTCAGGCAGGAAAAGCGGAGGTCGGGAATGCCCAGCAGTGTCGAAAAAGCCATCCATATCGTCTTGATCGTCGGATTCCTGGGCGCCGACTGGCTGTTCTTTCATGACCTGTTCAAGCCAGGCGAGACCACCAGCCCGGCGCAGATGTTCGTCGGGTTGCTGAGCCTGCTGGTGTTCATCACCTCGGCTACTGCTATCGCGCGACCGCGACCGGGTCGAGCACGCTAAGCCCAGGCGCGGATATCCTCGAGTGCACGATCGCTCATCGCCTTTCGCTTGGCGATGGCCTTATCGGCGCCGCGCCAACGGGACACGCCTTCCGGACGCTTGACGCTGACCGGTGGCAGCAGGCCGAAGTTGACGTTCATAGGCTGAAAGCTGCGTGGGCCCGGTTCGCCCTCGGCCGCCAGGTGGCCACCGAGGATGTGGTCGAAGAGCGCGCCGAGGGCCGTGGTGGGCACCGGTGCTTCGAGCGTCTCTCCACGCGCCGAGGCGGCGGCCATGCGGCCGGCCACGAGGCCGATGGCGGCACTCTCGACATAACCTTCGACCCCGGTGATCTGGCCGGCAAAACGCAGTCGCGGCTGAGCCTTGAGTCGAAGCTGCCGGTCCAACACTTTCGGAGAATTGAGGAAAGTATTGTGGTGAAGTCCACCGAGCCGGGCGAACTGTGCGTTCTCGAGACCGGGGATCTGGCGAAAGATTTCGGCCTGCCTGCCGTATTTGAGCTTGGTCTGGAAGCCGACCATGTTCCAGAGCGTCCCTAAAGCATTGTCCTGGCGCAGCTGGACGACCGCATAAGGCCAGCGTCCGGTCCGCGGATCGTCCAGCCCGACCGGCTTCATCGGCCCATAGCGCAAAGTATCCACCCCGCGCTCCGCCATCACCTCGATCGGCATGCACCCGTCGAAATAGGGCGTGTCCTTTTCCCACTCCTTGAATTCGCCCTTCTCCCCGGCGAGCAAAGCCGCGTGGAAGGCGAGATATTCGTCCTTGCTCATCGGGCAGTTGATGTAATCATGCCCTTCGCCCTTGTTCCAGCGCGACTGGAACCAGGCTATGTCCATGTCGATACTGTCCCGATGCACGATCGGCGCGATCGCATCGAAGAAGGCAAGCGCATTCTCACCCGTCTCTGATCGCACCGCCTCCGCCAGCGCGGCGCCCGTAAGGGGCCCGGTTGCGACAATC
>JBQCIY010000193.1:0-7787 GCA_051953275.1 Devosia sp.
CAGCCCCATGCCGCGCTGCGCCGTGTCCATCGCCTCGGCGACGCCGAGCCCGAGATCCCACATGTACTCGCGGAAGGCGATGGTGGTGTCCCAGTCGATCCGGCTTTCGACCCACGGCGCCGTCGCCGCCAGCGGATCGACGACGATATGCGCCGCCGCATAGGCGATACGGGTGAAGGGCGGGCGGGACGCAGCAGCAGCGACGGACAGCGGGGTATTGCGGATGCCGTAGCGCTCGAGCGTGCCGTCGGCGCGAGGCAGGGTGATGGTGGCCATCAGGCGGCCCGTGTTTGATGCGCCGAACCGAGCTCCGGAACGTCGATCCAGCGGCGCTCTTTCCAGCTCTGGAGCGCCAGCTCGGCAAGCTGCACCCCCTTGGCGCCGGCGCGCAGCGTGAAGGTCCAGGGCGTGTCGGCAACGACGTGGCGGATGAAATCCTCCCACTGCTGCTTGAAGCCGTTCTCGTAGACCACGGTGTTTGGCACCTCGTCCCACGTCTCGTTGAAGACGATCGGCTGCGGGATATCGGGGTTCCACACGGCGCGCGGCGTGCTGACGCGGTGCTGCGTCCAGCAGCGCTGCAGCCCGGCGACGGCAGAGCCGTGCGTGCCGTCGACCTGGAAGGTGACGAGGTCGTCGCGCCTCACCCGTACCGCCCACGACGAATTGATGTGCGCGATGATGCCGCCCTGAAGCTCGAACGTCGCATAGGCGGCGTCGTCCGCGTCGGCGCGATAGGGTTGGCCGGTCTCGTCGACGCGCTCGGGGATGTGCGTCGCGCCGATGCAGCTCACCGCCTTGACCTCGCCGAACAGGTTGTCGAGCACGTAGCGCCAGTGCGGCAGCATATCGAGGATGATGCCGCCGCCCTCGGCCTTGCGGTAGTTCCAGGACGGCCGCTGCGCCGGCACGCCCCAGTCGCCTTCGAACACCCAATCGCCGAACTCGCCGCGCACCGACAGGATGCGGCCGAAAAAGCCGCTGTCGACCAGCAGCTTCATCTTGCGCAGGCCGGGCAGGAACAACTTGTCCTGTACGACGCCGTTCTTGAGCCCGAGGCTCTCGGCGAGCTCGGCCAGCGACAGGGCGTCGCTGAGTGTCTCGGCGATCGGCTTTTCGCAATAGACGTGCTTGCCGGCGCGCATGGCCCTGGTGAGGAGCTCGGTGCGCATCTGTGTCGAGCCGGCGTCGAAGAACAGCGTGTCGTCGGGGTTGGCAAGTGCCGCGTCGAGGTCGGTGGTCCAGCGGACGATTCCGTGTTGTCTTGCGATGGCCTCGATCTTTTCGGCATTGCGGCCGGCCAGGATCGGGTCGGGCAGCACCCGATCGCCGTTCGGCAGCAGGACGCCGCCCTGTTCGCGGATCTTGAGGATCGAGCGGAGCAGGTGCTGGTTGAGCCCCATGCGGCCGGTGATGCCGTGCATGATGAGCCCCAGGCGCTTGGTCGCCATCCGATCCTCCCGTAGTTGTAACCAGATAGTTACAAAACTACGAGAGTGATGGCAAGCGGCGGCGGACGGTCACGCCTCGCTCGAGCGCTTCCACAGGTTCAGCGAGGAATCGACCGCGTATTTGTCGATTTCGCGCAGCTCCTCGTCGGTGAAATCGAGGTTGTCGAGTGCCTTCACGCCGTCCTCGAGCTGCGACATGCGGGAGACGCCGATCAGCGCGCTGGTCATGCGCGGATCACGCAGCACCCAGGCGATGGCCATCTGGGCCAGCGTCTGCCCGCGGCGCTTGGCGATGTCGTTGAGGGAGCGTACGCGGCCGATCACCTCGTCGGTCAGCAGCTTCTGGTCGAACGAGCCCGGTGTGGCGGCGCGGCTGTCGGCCGGGACGCCGTTGAGGTACTTGCTGCTGAGCAGCCCCTGCGCCAGAGGCGAGAACGCGATGCAGCCGATGCCTTCGGTCTCGAGCCGGTCGAGCAGGCGGTCGGCTTCGGTCCAGCGGTTGAGCATCGAATAGCTCGGCTGATGGATGAGGCAGGGGGTACCGAGGTCGCGCAGGATCTTCGCCGCTGCCGCCGTGCGGTCGGAGTTGTAGGACGAGATGCCGACATACAGTGCCTTGCCCTGCCGCACGACGTGATCGAGCGCGCCCATTGTTTCTTCGAGCGGCGTGTTCGGATCGAAGCGGTGCGAATAGAAGATGTCGACATAGTCGAGCCCCATGCGCTTGAGGCTCTGGTCGAGGCTTGCGATCAGGTACTTGCGGCTGCCCCACTCGCCATAGGGGCCCTCCCACATGCGGTAGCCGGCCTTGGTCGAGATCAGCATCTGGTCGCGATGCGCGGCGAAATCCTCGCGCAGCAGGCGGCCGAAATTGAGCTCGGCGCTGCCCGGCGGCGGGCCGTAATTGTTGGCGAGATCGAAATGCGTGACGCCGAGGTCGAAAGCGCGCGTGCAGATGCTGCGAATCTGCTCGAACGGCACCTCGCCGCCGAAATTCTGCCAGAGCCCGAGGGATACGGCGGGCAGGGCGAGCGAGCTTCTGCCGGTGGCACGATATTGCACGAAAAATACTCCTCTCAGACCTGACGCAGCGGAGGTTTCGGCGGCTTGCCGAACCGCCTGGTAAGCGGCCATGCTATAGCCGAGCCCACGCCAAGACGAGGACGAAAAAACCATGGCCGCACCGGCCACCGTGATGATCACCGGCGGCGCTGGCAATCTGGGCCAGAAGCTCGCCGCGCATTTGAGCGCGCGCGAGTGGTGCCGGCGGGTGCTGCTGGTCGACCGGGTGGCGGCGTCCTGCCCCGCCAAGGCAGAAGCGGTCGTCTCCGACCTCGGCGACGCCAATGCGCCCGCATGGCAGGAGGCGCTGGCCGCGGCCGATGCGGTCGTCCACTTTGCCGCCGCCAATCCCTATCCCGACTGCACCTGGGCCGAGGCAGCCCGTTCGTTCGACATGACAGCCAATCTGCTGGCGCGCGCCGGCGGCCGGCCGCGCCGTTTCGTGTTCGCCAGCTCCAACCACGTGATGGGCGGCTACAAGGAGGACGATCCCGGGCCGGGCGCATTGACCACCGACCTGCCGCCGAAACCGGGGACGCGCTTTTATCTCGCCGGCGGCTATCGCGCCGACGCGGCATACGCGACCGCCAAGCTGATGGGTGAGCGCGCGCTGCTGGCGGCTGCCGCGGCCTCCGGCGGCAATCTGACCGGCGTCGCGCTGCGCATCGGGTGGTGCCAGCCGGGCGAGAACCATCCGCGCACCATCAGCGGCGACGGCCTGCCCGAGGCCGAGCACGGCACCGGCTATGACGGCCGCGAGCGCGACATGCGCTGGTTCCGCGCGATGTGGCTGTCGAACGGCGACTTCGTCCGGGCGGTGGAGTGCGCGCTCACGGCCGACGCCGGCGGCTGGCCATCGCCGGGGATCGTCGTCAACGCCATGTCGGCCAATGCCCGCATGCCGTGGGAGATCGAGACCGCGCGACGGCTCACGGGCTATGCGCCGGTCGACGACGTGTGGACCGAACTGGGCTGAACAGCAGTCGCCGCGGCCCACGGAATCTGCCAAGAGAGACGCGAAACAGGACCACCCATGACCAAACGCATCCTCATTACCGGCGGCACCTCGGGCATTGGCCGCGCCGCCGCTCTCGGTTTCGCCAAGGCCGGCTGGCAGGTCGCGACCTGCGGCCGTCGGCAGGACAAGCTCGACAGCCTCAAGTCGGAGGCGAACATTGCGCTGGCTGCTGCCTGCGACGTCACCGATCCCGACGCGGTGGCACATCTGTTCGCCGAGGTGAAGCGGGGCTTCGGCGGCATCGACGTCGTCTTCAACAACGCCGGCGCCTTTGCCCCGGCCACGGTGTTCGGCGATCTGGGCGTCGAGACCTGGCGGCAGATGGTGGACGTCAATCTCAACGGCGTCTTCTACGTGGCGCGCGAAGCCTTCCGCCTGATGCGCGAGCAATCGCCGCAGGGCGGCCGGATCATCAACAACGGCTCGATCTCGGCGACGATGCCGCGTCCGCAGGCCGCGAGCTACACCGCCACCAAGCACGCGGTGACCGGCCTCACCAAGGCCATCTCGCTCGATGGCCGCGCCTTCAACATCGCCTGCGGGCAGATCGATATCGGCAATGCCGCGACCGACATGACCACGGGCATGGCGGCAGGTGCCCTGCAGGCGGACGGCAGCAAGAAGGTCGAGCCGCGGTTCGACGTCCAGTACGTGGTCGATGCGCTGCTCTACATGGCCGGGCTGCCGCTCGCGGCCAATGTGCAGTTCATGACCGTGATGGCCACCACCATGCCCTATATCGGCCGCGGGTAGGAGAAACAGATGCATATTCTAGTTATCGGCGCCGCCGGCATGGTTGGCCGCAAACTGACCGACGCGCTGGTGAAGGCTGGCGAGGTCGGCGGCAAGGGGATCGAGAGGCTGACGCTGGCCGACATCGTCGCCGCTGGAAAGCCGAGTTTCGGCGGTGCGGTCGAGACCATCGCGACCGACCTCAGTGCGCCCGGCGCTGCAGCGGCGCTGGTCGGCAAGCGCCCCGACCTGATCTTTCATCTCGCGGCGATCGTCTCGGGCGAGGCCGAAGCCGACTTCGAGAAGGGCTACCGTATCAACCTCGACGGCACGCGCGAGCTGCTCGAGGCCATCCGCAAGGAAAGCGTGAAATCGCCGTACAAACCGCGACTGGTCTTCACCTCGTCGATCGCGGTGTTCGGTGCGCCGTTCCCCGAAGCGATCGGGGACGAGTATTTCTCGACCCCGCTCACCAGCTACGGCACGCAGAAGGCCATCGGCGAGCTGCTGCTCAACGACTATTCGCGCAAAGGCTTCCTCGACGGTGTCGGCATCCGCCTGCCCACCATCGTGGTGCGGCCGGGCAAGCCCAACGCCGCGGCCTCAGGCTTTTTCTCCAACATCCTGCGCGAGCCGCTGGTCGGGCAGGAGGCGGTGCTGCCGGTGAGCCGCGACGTGCGCCACTGGTTCGCGAGCCCGCGCGCCGCCGTCGGCTTCCTGCTGCACGCCGCGACGATGGATACGGCGGCGCTCGGTTGGCGCCGCACGATCACGGCGCCGGGCCTCACCGCCACGGTAGGCGAAGAAATCGAGGCGCTGCGCCGCGCCGCCGGCGACAAGGCGGTGGCATTGATCCGTGAGGAGCCGAACGAGACGATCGTCCGCATCGTCGCCGGCTGGCCGCGCAACTTCGACGCCAGGCGCGCGCTGGCGTTGGGCTTCAAGGCAGAGAGCAGCATGGACGAGATCATCCGCGCGCATGTCGAGGATGAGCTGGGCGGCAAGATCGGCGGGTAAGCCTTGCGCTCTGGCCGATCGATCCTGAGGGCTCGTTCGGCCAACCGCCTAGCGCATATTGCCCGTGTGGCCCTGCGAGTAGCGGCCGGGCTGCGGCCAGACGGTGAGGCCGTGCGGGCCGGGGCCGGCCGGGATCTTCTTGACCGCGCCGGTATCGGTGTCGATGTCGTAGACTTCGGCATCGAAGCGGCCCGAGAACCACAGGTGCTTGCCGTCGATGCTGACATTGCCCATGTCGGGGCTGCCGCCGCCGGGGATGTCCCAGCGCCCGATCATCGTGCGGCTGGCGAAATCGATGATCGAAACGCTGCCCGGCCCGCGCGGTTTGGCGTGGTCGGGATCGTGCGAGCCACGATTGGAGACATAGAGCCTGGTGCCGTCGCGGCTCACCACGAAGCCGTGCGTGCCGACGCCGGTGGGGATGAAGCCGATCTTGGTGAAGCTGTCCCCATCGACCATGAAGACGCCGTCGTTCATCATGTCGGCAACGTAGAACACCTTTCCATCCGGTGACAGCCGGATATCCTGCGGCATGCTCATGTCGGCGAGCCTGAGGTAGCCCACCACTGTATCGGTCTTGAGGTCAATCTTGGCGAGGCCGCCAGTGCCGAACTCGCAGGTGAAGATGGCGTAGGAGTCGTCGGCGGAAAAATCGGCGTGGTTGATGCCGTCGCAGCCGGGCACCTCAATGGTCGATTTGAGCGCCATGGTCTGCGGGTCGCGCAACTCGAGCGCCCGGTCGTTTTCCGCCACGACGATGGCCGAGCTGCCGTCGGGCATGAAGTACATGTTGTAGGGATCATTCACTGGAATGGGCTTGCCGGGCTTGCCGGTCAACGGATCGATCGGTGTGAGGCTGCCCTTTCTGGTGCCGCTGGCATTGTTGGTGACCCACAGCGTCTTCAGGTCCCACGATGGCACGACGTGCTGTGGGAACATACCGACCCGGTATTTGTCGACGACCTTGTCGGTTGCGGGGTCGATCACATGCACCCAGTGGGAGGTCGAGTTCGGCACATAGACGCGCGACAGCGCGCCGGCGGTGGCGGGGCTGAGATCGTTCGGGCCGGTGTGGGCATAGATGTTGACCGGAGCGGTCGGCGCCGGCGGCGCGTCATCGGCGAGGATGGGGCTGAGGGACGCGAGAAAGGCAACGCCCGCAGCGAGGACGAGTCGGTTCATTTTTTTGTCGTCTGCTTTGCGATGAAGTTCTGGATGTCGGCGACCGTACCCTCGACAATGAGGTCGACGCCAAGCTGCCCGAGTGCCGCGGTGGAGCGCGTCGGGTCGCCACCATAGACTCCGTCGGCGGCCGTGAAGCTATTGCCTTTGGCCAGTTCGCCGGTTCGCACCAGGTTGGGAGCGAGCGCCAGCGTCAGCGAGGTATCGGCAAGGCCCGCATGCGTGCCGAGTTCGCTCTGCTTGGCCCCCGCGGCCAGGAGCGCCTGCACGTAGCCGCGTTCGGTGATGTCGTAGTAGTTGCGGTCGGCGAAGACGCGGGCCGGGCTCTTCTGCCATGCCTTGTTCAGGGCATCGGCGACCGCGGTCAGATCGGCCTGGTAGCCGCCGTGGTCGCCGAGCAGGACGATGGTGGTGAAGCCGGCATGTCGTAGGCTCTCGGCCGCGGACGTCAGCAGTGCCTTGAAGGTCGCGTCGCTGATCGTGAGGGTGCCGGGGAACCCCATGTGTCCGGTCGGCGGATCGATGTTTCCTTCGGGCACATAGGCCACCACCGGCGCCACCAGTGTATGGCCGAGTGCGGCCGCAATCCTGTCCGCCAGGACCTGCACGCGCGCATTGTGCTTGCCGAGCGCGACAGCGGGCCCGCTCTGCTCCGTGCCGCCGACTGGAACGATGATCGTTTTGGTGCCGCCCTCGATTGCCGCCTTGAGCTCGGTCCAGGTCAGGTCCTCGAGGCGGACGCTGGCAGCGCCGGGCGCTGGGGCCGCGCCGGCGGCGAGGACCAGAGCGAGGCCCAGCGCGGCGATCTTGTGCGTTGTGGTCACAGGGCAGAACCGGGCCGTTAGGCGGGGCAGGCTAGGCGAGGTTGACCGGGCTGTCACTTTACACTTGCGTAAGTCAGGACTGCGCCTGCGCTTCGGACGGCGCCGCCAGTGGCGGCGAGGCCGTGCGGCGGCGCTCGAACAAGGTCCGCGCGAAGCCGTGGGCGGGGCGTTCGACGCCGATATGGAGGAGCCACGCGCTGCCGAAGCAGAAGGCCAGCAGCAGCGGCAGGCCGAGCAGGCGGCCCCATTCGGGCACGTGGTAGTATTCGAGGCCATAGGCCAGCCACAGGATGAACATCACGTGGACGAGATAGAGCGGGAACGAGATGCGCCCGAGCAGCACGCTGAAGGAGGTCGAGAACCAGGCGTTGGCGAAACCCCGATCCGAGGCGAGACCATAGACCAGGACGCCGAACAGCAACGGCGCGGCGCCCGAGGCGTGCGGGATCGCCATGTCGACGACGATCAGCACCAGCGCAATGTCGGCGATCCGGCCCTGCA
>JBQCIY010000194.1:0-11984 GCA_051953275.1 Devosia sp.
CGGTCCATGGCTTCCTGCACGGACGGGATATGCCCCTCCTCAACCGGCCACATCACGAAGTGATGCGACTGCATCGGCTGAAACCACTCGGCCTTGCGGTTGTAGAAGCGCTTGTGAACGGTGTTCCAGACATATTGCTCGAGCTGCTCGACCGTCTGCCACACGCTCATGTTGACGGCCATCATCGGGTCAGCCTCGTAGGGCCTCAAATCGAGCGCGCCGCCGTTGGAGCCGTCGCCGATGAGCCGCCAGACGAAGCCGGGCATGCGCTCGGCCATGGCGTTGATCCGCCCGAGATTGTCGACGAAATCCGCCATGCGCGGATCATCGATCGGGTAGTTCAGCCGGCCGATGTTGAGCTCAGCGACGTGCATCTTCACTCCGCCGCGATCGACGGTACGGCGCCGTCGTTGTCCGACCGGTAGGTGTAGCTGTCGATCCGCTCTTCCATCACTGGACGGAAATTGCGGATCAGGCCCTGGATCGGCCACACCGCGCCGTCGGCGAAAGCGCAGATGGTATGGCCCTCGATCTGCTTGGTCACCTCGAACAGCATGTCGATCTCGCGCTTCTGGGCGCGGCCTTCGACCATGCGTTCCATGACGCGCATCATCCAGCCCATGCCTTCGCGGCACGGTGTGCATTGGCCGCAGCTCTCGTGCTTGTAGAAGGCGCTGAGCCGCCAGATGGCCCGGATGATGTCGGTGGATTTGTCCATGACGATCACCGCGGCCGTGCCGAACGAGGAGCCCATTTCCTTGGTGCCGTCGAAATCCATCAGCATGTGGCGGGCCTTTTCGCCGGGTACGCACGGCGTCGACGACCCGCCCGGGATGACGGCGAGCAGGTTGTCCCAGCCGCCGCGGACGCCGCCGGCGTGCTTGTCGATCAGCTCGTCGAACGGAATGCCCATGGCTTCCTCGACGGTCACCGGCTGGTTCACGTGCCCCGAAATGTTGAACAGCTTGGTGCCGGTGTTGTTCGGCCGGTTGATCCCCGCGAACCAGGCGCCGCCCCGGCGCAAAATTTCCGGGACGACCGCGATCGACTCGACGTTGTTGACCGTGGTCGGGTTGCCGTAGACGCCCATGGCGGCCGGGAACGGCGGCTTCAGCCGCGGCTGGCCCTTCTTTCCCTCGAGCGACTCCATGAGTGCCGTTTCCTCGCCGCAGATGTAGGCGCCGGCGCCATGGTGGACGACGATCTCGAAGTCCCAGCCGTGGACGTTGTCCTTGCCGATCAGCCTGGCGTCATAAGCTTCCTGAACCGCCTGCTCCAGGCGCTGGCGTTCGCGGATGAACTCACCGCGCACATAGATGTAGGCGATGTGCGCGTCCATCGCTCGGCCCGCGAGCAGGCATCCTTCGACCAGATGCTGCGGATCGTGGCGCAGGATCTCGCGGTCCTTGCACGTGCCCGGCTCGGACTCGTCGGCGTTGACGAGGAGCTGGTGCGGCCGGCCGTCGTTGACCTTGGGCATGAAGGTCCATTTGAGGGCGGTGGGGAAACCGGCGCCGCCGCGTCCGCGCAGCCCCGAGCCCTTGACCTCATTGGTGATCCAGTCGCGGCCGCGATCGATGAACGTCTTGGTGTCCTGCCAGGCGCCACGCGCCCGTGCGCCGGCGAGGTGCCAGTCGCCCTGCCCGTAGAGATTGGTGAAGATGCGGTCCTTGTCAGCGAGCATCACGAACTACCTTCTGCCGGCGGGGCCTTCTTGGCACGCGGCTTGCGCGGCGCCTTGCCGCCATCGAACTTTCCAGCCGGCGATTCCGCTCCGGTCGCGTTGTCCCGCATCGCCTTGTTCGGTTCGCCATTCGCCTTGGCGGCGGCATTGACGGCGTCGCGGTCCGCGTCGGCGCGCTCTCGCGAGACCTTCTTGGCATTGGGCGGGCCTTTGACGGCCGGGGCACCCTCGACATCAACCTCACGCACGCGACCTTTCTTCGTCGGCTCGTCGGCGCTGGCGGCCGGAGCGGCACCGCTCGGCACAGACGGCGCAACAACCGGAGTCGGAACTGCGGGAGCAGGCGCCGGAGCGGCTGGCGCAGACGGAGCGCCGGCGGGTGCGGCCGGAGGCGGCGGTGGCGGGAACGGTTTGTAGGTCCGCTCGGCCGTCGGCGTTTCGAGCAGCGTCGTGCGTCCGCCGACCGGCGCCGAAAACTTGCGGTCGATCTGTGTGCCCGGCTTGATCGAGGCGCCGTTACCGGCCCGGAAGGCCTCGACGATCTCTTCGAAGCGCTCAGCGGTCAGGTCTTCATAGGTGTCGTTGCCGATCATGACCATCGGTGCATTGACGCAAGCGCCGGGGCATTCGACCTCTTCCCAGCTCAGCTTGCCGTCCGCGCTCACCTCGAGCGGATCGTGGGCGATCTTGTGCTGGCACACCTCGATCAGGTCGCCGGCGCCGCGCAGCATGCAAGGGGTCGTGCCGCACACCATGATGTGGGCATTGCTGCCGGGGGGCTTGAGCAGGAACTGCGTGTAGAAGGTCGCAACCTCGAGCACACGGATGTAGGCCATCCCAAGCATCTGGGCGACGGTCTCGATCGCAGCCCGGGTCACCCAGCCCTGCTGCTCCTGCGCCCGCCACAGGATCGGGATGACGGCCGACTGCTGCCGTCCGGCAGGATAGCGGGCCATGGTCTTTTCCGCCCACGCCTGGTTATCGGGCGTAAAGGCGAAGCTGGCCGGCTGGATGGACTCATCGGCGAGACGGCGAACAGACATCAGCGATCGACCTCACCGAACACGATATCGAGCGAGCCCAGGATGGCCGACACGTCCGCCAGCATATGGCCGCGAGTCATGAAATCCATGGCGCTCAGGTGGGCAAAGCCGGGCGCCCTGATCTTGCAGCGATACGGCCGGTTGGTGCCGTCGGAGACCAGATACACGCCGAACTCGCCCTTGGGCGCTTCGACCGCGGCATAGACCTCGCCGGCCGGGACCTTGTAACCCTCGGTGTAGAGCTTGAAGTGATGGATCAGCGCTTCCATCGACTGCTTCATTTCAGCACGCTTCGGCGGCACAACCTTGCCGTCGGTGGACGACACCGGCCCCTGCCCTTCCGGCGAATTCAGCAGCGCGATTGCCTGCTTCATAATACGGATCGACTGCCGCATCTCGTCCATGCGGACGAGATAACGGTCGTAGCAATCGCCGTTCTTGCCGATCGGGATGTCGAAGTCGAAGCGGTCGTAGCACTCGTAAGGCTGCGCCTTGCGCAAATCCCACGCCACGCCGGAGCCACGGATCATGACGCCAGAGAATCCCCACTTCCAGGCGTCCTCGGCCGACACTACGCCGATATCGGCGTTACGCTGCATGTAAATGCGGTTGCCGGTGAGCAGAACCTCGAGGTCGTCGCAGACCTTGAGGAACGGATCGCAGAAGGTTTCGATGTCGTCGATCAGGTCCTGCGGCAGATCCTGGTGCACGCCGCCCGGCCTGAAGAACGCCGCGTGCATGCGGCTGCCCGAGGCACGCTCGTAAAAGACCATCAGCTTTTCGCGCTCGTCGAACCCCCAGAGCGGCGGGGTCAGCGCGCCGACGTCCATGGCCTGCGTGGTGGTATTGAGGATGTGGCTGAGGAGCCGTCCGATCTCGGCATAGAGCACCCGGATCAACTGGCCGCGCATCGGCACTTCGAGCCCAAGCAGCTTTTCGACCGCCAGGCAGAAGGCATGCTCCTGATTCATCGGCGCGACGTAGTCGAGGCGGTCGAAATACGGAACCGCCTGGAGATAGGTCTTGGTCTCGATCAGCTTCTCGGTGCCCCGGTGGAGGAGGCCGATGTGCGGATCGACGCGCTCGACGACTTCGCCATCGAGCTCGAGCACGAGGCGCAGCACGCCATGCGCAGCCGGATGCTGCGGCCCGAAATTAATCGTGAAATTGCGGACGTCGGCTTCGCTCATTGCTTCTTGGCCTTCTCATCGCCCGGCAGCACGTAGTCCGTACCTTCCCACGGCGACAGGTAGTCGAACTGGCGGAATTCCTGCGCCAGCCGCACCGGCTCGTAGACCACGCGCTTGCGCTCTTCGTCGTAGCGGACCTCGACGTAGCCGGTGGTCGGGAAGTCCTTGCGCAGCGGATAACCGTCAAAGCCGTAATCGGTCAGAATCCGGCGCAGGTCCGGATGGCCCGAGAACAGGACGCCGTAGAAGTCGTAGGCCTCACGCTCGAACCAATCGGCGCCCGGGAACACCGGCGTGATCGAGGGGACCGGCGTCTCGTCGTCGGTGCGCACTTTCAGGCGGATGCGGTTGTTCTTCTTCGGCGACAGCAGGTGATAGACGACGTCGAACCGCTCGTCGCGGGTCGGATAGTCGGCGCCACAGACGTCGATAATCGAGATGAACTGCGTGCCCTCGTCGTCATGCAGCGCCCGCACGCATTCGAGGATGGTCTCGCGGTGCACGCGGACCGTCAGCTCGTTGTAGGCGATGGTCTGTTCGATGATCTTGTCGCCGAGCAGTGCAGCCACGCGGTCACGCAGCGCCTCGAGCGGTGTCAGAGCGGAAACGTCCCCCATGTCCCGCTCCTATCGTTCGATCGTGCCGGTGCGGCGGATCTTCTTCTGCAGGAGAAGCAACCCGTAGAGCAGCGCCTCGGCCGTCGGCGGACAGCCGGGGACGTAGATGTCGACCGGCACCACGCGGTCGCAGCCGCGCACCACCGAATATGAATAGTGGTAGTAGCCGCCGCCATTGGCGCAACTGCCCATCGAAACGACGTAGCGCGGGCCCGGCATCTGGTCGTAGACCTTGCGCAGCGCCGGAGCCATCTTGTTGGTCAGCGTGCCGGCGACGATCATCACGTCCGACTGGCGCGGCGAAGCGCGCGGCGCGAGGCCGAAGCGCTCCACGTCGTAGCGCGGCATCGACATCTGGATCATCTCGACCGCGCAACAGGCCAGGCCGAACGTCATCCACATGAGCGAGCCGGTGCGGGCCCAGTTGATCAGCTCGTCGGTCGCGGTGACGAGAAAACCCTTGTCGGCGAGCTCGTTGTTGATCTCGACGAAATACGGATCGTCGGCGCCGATCGGCTTGCCGGTGCGCGGATCGAGGATGCCCTTGGGGGCCGGTGCGACGAGGGTCTCGTTCAATCCCATTCGAGCGCCCCTTTGCGCCACTCGTAGATGAAGCCGACGGTGAGCACGCCGAGGAAGATCAGCATCGACCAGAAGCCGAACCAGCCCACGTCCTTGAACGCGACGGCCCAGGGAAACAGGAACGCCACTTCGAGGTCGAAGATGATGAAGAGAATCGACACCAGGTAGAATCGGACGTCGAACTTCATGCGGGCGTCATCGAAAGCGTCGAAGCCGCATTCGTACGCCGAAACCTTCTCCGGATCGGGGCTCTTGACCGCAAGGATGAAGGGCGAAACGAGCAGCGCCAATGCGATAACGGACGCCAGGCCGATGAAAAGCACAATCGGCAGGTAGTTGCTGAGCAGATCGTTCATTCTGCGCCTATTCTACGGCCGAGGGAGGAGGCCGAACCCGCGTGGGCCGGAGGGCAATGATGGGCCGTCCAGACGACGTTTTGGATGCACCGGGCTTAGCCCACACCCCTCAGCGTTTCAAGGAAAACAAAACCTGAGTTTTCTAATCAGGTTCCGCTTCTGGACCTGCCGTTTCTCCGCTACACCAACAAACGAAAAGGCCCCGCTTGCGCGAGGCCTTCCGTGCATGGGAGTCGTCCGTCGTGGACGCCTAATTCATGTGCCAGAGCAGTCCGACCGTGGCACGGCCGGTCGAGGGCATCGCCCCCCAGCCGCCGATCAACTGCAGGTCGCCGCGCACGCTCATCGGTCCGGTGAGGGCCATTTCGGCGCCGCCGCCGATCGCGTAGGAGAACGTGCCGCCTTTGAAGCCGGTGCCGAGGTCGCCATAAAGCATGGTATTGTCGGAGATGAAGCCACCGACCCGGCCGAGCGCGAGAGCATCGTAGGAGGAGAAACTGCCGTTCCAGTAGGTGTCGCCCTGGAACTCGGCGCCGACGATGATTCCGTCGGTGATCGCGAAGTTGGCGCCGACGATCACGCCAAGTGTGCCGGCGAGCCCGCCGCTGGTGATGGCGCCGCCGGCGCTGCCGCCGAGATAGAAGCCCTCGAAGTTGAAGAGCTGGCTCGAATAGATCGGATCAGCTGGCTTGAGCAGGTCGGCCGCGTGGACCGCCGAGGTCATCGAGACCGCCAGAGCGGCACCCGCCAGAATCTTAGACGCAAGGTTCATAGCAATCCCCTGGTGGTCGATCAGTTGCCGGGGATTTTGCGCGCACCGCCGATTGCGGACAATTAGCGGCAAAGTTTAATTATCTCATAGGCTTAACGATCCGTTAGCAGCTCCCAAGCGTGCAAAGCAAAGGGGCCCCGCATGCGGAGCCCCTGCCAAACCCTCGCCCCGAAGGGCGCCGAATTTTGTCTCTTAGAAGTGCCAGTTCAGGCCGACCTTCACCGCAGCCGAATTCTCGGCACCGGCCGTCAGGTCGAAGTTGTACTGGCCCTCGAGCTTCAGGCCGACGTTCTGGGCAACGCCGAATTCGACGCCGGCACCGAGAGGAACATACGGGCCGGTGAGCGACTTCGTGCCGATACCGGAGAAGGCGTACAGGATCGCCGAGTCGCCGATGACGCCGCCGATGCGGCCAGTGGCCTGAGCCGAAGCCGTGAACGGCAGGCCGACGGTGCCTTCGATCTCACCACCCAGCACGAGGCCGTTCATGGTGGTGTTGACGCCGAGATCGGCGCCGAGCGCGAAAGCGTTCGGAGCGGTCTGGCCCTGGATGAACGCACCGATGTAAGCGCCGTCCCAGTTGAAGGCGTTGTTCACGACCGGCGGAGCAGTCGGCTGGTCGACGACGAGATCAGCCGCGAAGGCAGCCGACGAAAGCACAACCGTGGCCGCGGTGGCGAGCAAGGCAAGCTTGAGAGAACGCATGGTTTAGTCCTTTGTTTGTCTATGTCGTCACCCGCTTGGGAGCCGCGAGTCACGAGAGCCCTTATCTAACGCCGATGCCGCTCTGGCGACACCGCCCCCGCCCCGTTTTGGTCATTCGTGTGCCCCATTCGCCACACCTGACCGGCAGGTTCAACTGACTGAATAGGCATACAAAAATGAACGCAGACTGAATCCGCGCCACATTCCGCTCAAACTTGTGATCGGCGCTCAGAAGTGGAAGTTCGCGCCAACCGTGACCTGGTCCTTTGGATTTGCTCCTGTGATCGGAAAGCCGTGCAAATACCGCGCATCGACCGAAACGTTGTCGGTGAGCGCGAGCTCGACGCCGCCGCCGAGCAGACCATCGGATTCGCTCGGGCCGCTGAACGAAGCGCCGATGCCGCCGGCACCGTAGAGGATCGCGCTATCCGTCAGCGCGATGCCCGCCTTGCCCAAACCCTGCGCGTAGCCCGTCATGCCGGCGCCTCCGTCGAGACCCTCGACGCGCACCTCGGCGCCCACCAGGACGAACTCGAGACGCGCATTGACGCCCAGATCGACTCCCGCGCCGAATTGCCCACCGGCGCCGCTGTCCTGCCCGACGCCGTAAACGCCGGCATAGAATCTGTTCCAGTCGAATCCGGAGCTTGCGACCGGCAAGGTGCTGCCGGAGGTGAGCAGATCCGTCGCGTGCGCCGCGACCGGTATGGCGGAGATCAATCCCGCCAGGATCAGCTTGTTGAACAGAGACATGCCCGAATCCTTCACTTCGACGCTGACAACGCCACCCTTCCGGCGGCGGTTCCCTCCCTCAAGTTGGCGTCGAACCGGCGCTTTGCAATGGCCCGAACGTCGTTCCAGGCCAGCTCGACAGGGCCGAGACTCTAGGGGATTTGTGGGGGCAATGGGTCTGCCAGGCGGCGACAATGTGGCAGGTCCCGTCTGTGGCCACAGCGCAACAGTTTCTGGACTTACAGCAAGACTGAGGGAGTTCGGGGATGGCGCGAGTGACGGGACTCGAACCCGCGACCTTCGGCGTGACAGGCCGACGCTCTAACCAACTGAGCTACACCCGCTAACAGCGAAGCAAACGCCCCGCGCAACGTGGCGTCCGTGTAGCGATGGGATGTGGGCAAGTCAAGCAGGGTTCCGGGGCCCGCTTGGTTGACGCTACGGGCCGAACGCCCTAGTTACTCGCCGGTCCTGGAGACGGGCGGTTAGCTCAGCGGTAGAGCATCTCGTTTACACCGAGAGGGTCGGCGGTTCGAGACCGTCACCGCCCACCACTTCGTGCCCGGCGTAGCCTCTGACAAAGCCGGGCCGCGCGATGAAATGAAAAACGGCCCCGGCGCAAGGCGCTCGGGGCCGTAGCTGTGTCGAAGGACGCGATGCTTAGTTGATCGAGTCCTTGAGGCCCTTGCCGGGCTTGAACTTGGCCTGATTGGAGGCCGGAATCTTGATTTCGGCGCCGGTGGCTGGATTGCGGCCGATCGAGGCCTTGCGCTTGGAGACGGAGAAGGTGCCGAAACCAACGAGACGAACCTCGTCGCCCTTCTTCAGCGACTTGGTGATGGCATCGAAAACGGCATCAACGGCTTCCCCCGCCTGAGCCTTGGTGATGCTCGCGCCGTCGGCGACGACACCGATCAGATCGTTCTTGTTCATAGGGTTTCCTCACAAGTGAAAAGCCCGCCCTCGCGGCGAACCAGAAAAACATGCGGTGTCCGTCGGCGAAGTCCCGTGAAACGCTAGGGATTCCGGGCGTTTCGCCGGTTCGGATCGCGCGCTTGTAATGGGACGGCAAAATCGGTCGGTCAATGACAAAAACCTGGGACTTAAGGCGCAAAGCCCCGGATTCCGGGGTTTTCCACCAAGTTCCGCAGCCAAATCGGGCGTCCGGGTTTGGGAGGCCCGCGGTCAAACCAGCGCCTGCGCCGCCCGGCAGGAAGCTGATTCCCCTGAGATTCGGGCCAAATCAGCCTGCCTAGCACCAGGTGGTAAGGCCGACGGTGCAGGGCTCGCCCGCAAGCCAAGCACGCTCCCGTCAGCCGCAGGCCACTGGGCGGCAACTCGAGAACGCCGCTCTAAATGCACGGACCGGCGTCCGGCGGAAAGGCGGACGCCATGCACGTCTTGCCTGAGCGTCCAGGCGGCTCTAGCTTGACCACATGGATGTGCTGTCGGACGTCCTCGCTTCAGTCCGCCTTTCCGGCGCGGTGCTGTTCACCGCCCAGTTCAGCGCGCCGTTCGGCGTCGCTGCGCCGCCCAGCGAACAGTTCGCGCCGATGCTGGTGCCCACGGCACGACGCCTGATCATGTTCCACCTCATCACCGAAGGCCGCTGCCTGGCGCGCGCCGGATTTGGCGAGATGATGGAGGCCGAGGCCGGCGACATGCTGCTGATGCCGTACGGCGATGCCTTCGTCCTGGCCGATGGCAAGGACAGCGCCCCCTGCTCGATGTTCGAGCTGATGCCGCCGCTGCCCTGGGCCGGTCCGCCCAGCATCGTCTACGGCGGCGGCGGCGCGTCCATGCGGCTGCTGTGCGGCTTCCTGCACACCGACGAGCTGCTGCTGCAGCCGCTCCTCGCCGACCTGCCCCGGCTCATCGTCATTCGCGGCGGCAAGACATCGCCGCGGCTGCATTCGCTGCAGAGCTATATTCTAGAAGAGATGTCCAGTGCCCGGGCCGGCGGCGCCTCGATGGTGCAGCGGCTGGTCGAGCTGCTGTTCGTCGAGAGCCTTCGCCAGGTGCTGCTGCAGGGCTTCGATGGTCCGGCCCCGCCCCTCACGGCAATCGGCGATCCGATCGTGAGCAAGGCGCTGATGGTGCTGCATGACAATCCCGCGCTCGACTGGACGGTCGAAGGCCTGGCACGCGCGACGGCCACGTCGCGCTCGTTGCTGGCCGAGCGGTTCACGCAGATGGTCGGCTGTCCGCCGATGGAGTACCTGACGCGCTGGCGGATGCAGCTTGCGGCGCGCCGCATGCTCGACCGGCCCGACCCGCTCACGGCGATCGCGGAGTCGGTCGGCTATACCTCGGACAACGGCTTCAACCGCACGTTCCGGCGGTACTTCGGCGAGCCGCCGGCCCGCTGGCGCAAACGGCGAAAATCACCGGCGGCCGCGGCCGCGACAGCGCAAAACTGAGGCGGCGCCCCGGGGGACGCCGCCTTGTACAGGTTCGGTTCGCGCCTCAGTGGGCGGTGGTTCCGGCCTCTTCACCGTCGAGCGTCAGGTCGGGGACAACCGGCGCCGCCTTGGCGTCGTCCTCATACTTCCACTCGATCGGCTCGGGCTGCTTGACGAGGGCGTGCGACAGCACCTCGTCCATGCGGCTCACCGGTACGATCTCCAGCCCCTTGGTGACGATCTCCGGGATCTCCTTGAGGTCGCGGACATTGTCGACCGGGATCAGCACCTTCTTGATGCCGAAACGGAGCGCCGCGAGCAGCTTCTCCTTGAGCCCGCCGATGGGGAGCACGCGCCCGCGCAGCGTGATTTCGCCGGTCATCGCCACGTCGTGACGAACCGGGATGCCGGTCATCACCGAAACGATGGCGGTGGCCATGGCGATGCCCGCGGACGGGCCGTCCTTGGGGGTCGCCCCCTCAGGCACGTGCACGTGGATGTCACGCGTATCGAACAGCGTCGGCTTGATGCCGAAATCGACCGCCCGAGAGCGGACGTAGCCATTCGCCGCCGAGATCGATTCCTTCATCACGTCCTTGAGGTTGCCCGTGACGGTCATGCGCCCCTTGCCGTGCGTCATCACCGCCTCGATGGTCAGTGTCTCGCCGCCCACCGCCGTCCAGGCGAGGCCGGTGACGTTACCGACCTGCGGCTCGGCGTCGACCATCTCGTTCCGGAAGTAGGCCGGGCCGAGATATTCCTCGAGCAGCTCGGGCGTGATTTCCACCTTCTTGGACTTGCTCTGCATGATCGCGCGCACCGACTTGCGCATCAGCTTCGAAATCTCGCGCTTGAGGTTACGCACGCCGGCCTCGCGCGTATAGTCGCGCACGACCTTCATGAGGATTTCGTCCGAGAGGATGAATTCCTTGGCCTCGAGCCCGTTCTCCTTGAGCGTCTCGGGGATCAGGTGCCGCCGGGCGATCTCGAACTTCTCCTCTTCGGTGTAGCCGGAGAGGCGGATGATCTCCATGCGGTCCATCAGCGGGCCGGGAATGTTGAGCGTGTTCGAGGTGGTGACGAACATCACGTCGCTGAGGTCGTAGTCGACCTCGAGATAGTGGTCGTTGAACGTGTTGTTCTGCTCCGGGTCGAGCACTTCGAGCAGCGCCGAGGACGGATCGCCGCGGAAGTCCATGCCCATCTTGTCGATCTCGTCGAGCAGGAACAGCGGGTTCGACTTGCCGGCCTTGCGCAGCGACTGGATCACCTTGCCCGGCATCGAGCCGATATAAGTGCGCCGGTGGCCGCGGATTTCGGCCTCGTCCCGCACGCCGCCCAGCGACATGCGCACGAACTCGCGGCCGGTCGCCTTGGCGATCGACTTGCCCAGCGAGGTCTTGCCGACGCCCGGAGGGCCGACGAGGCAGAGGATCGGTCCCTTGAGCTTGCCGGTACGCGACTGCACCGCCAGATACTCGAGGATTCGCTCCTTGACCTTGTCGAGGCCGTAGTGATCGGCGTCGAGAACTTCCTGCGCGTAGTTGAGGTCGCGCTTGACCTTCGACTTCTTGCCCCACGGCAGCGACAGCAGCCAGTCAAGGTAGTTGCGTACCACTGTCGCTTCGGCCGACATCGGGCTCATGGTCTTGAGCTTCTTGAGCTCGCCATCGGCCTTGAGCTTGGCTTCCTTGCTCAGCTTGGTGTTCTTGATGCGATCTTCGAGCTCGGTGAGCTCGTTCGAGCCCTCCTCGCCGTCGCCCAGCTCGCGCTGGATCGCCTTCATCTGCTCGTTGAGGTAGTACTCGCGCTGGGTCTTTTCCATCTGGCGCTTGACGCGCGAACGGATGCGCTTTTCCACCTGCAGCACGCCGATCTCGCCCTCCATGAGGCCGAGGATC
>JBQCIY010000195.1:0-6499 GCA_051953275.1 Devosia sp.
TATTGTCGCCTTATTCCGACCGAGAAGGAGACGCCTGTGCCGACGCTTGCCGACACCGCCAAAGCTCTTGTCGCGCCCGGCATGGGCATCCTGGCGGCCGATGAATCGGAAGGAACGATCGCCAAGCGCTTTGCGATCATCGGCCTGCCGGTGACGTTCGAGACGCGGCGCGACTATCGCGAGATGCTGTTTCGCGCGCGCGAGGCGATGACGCGCTACATCACCGGCGCGATCCTCACCGAAGAAACGCTGATGCAGAATGCCGCGGATGGAACGCCGTTCGTGGCGATCCTGGCGGAAAGCGACGTCATGCCGGGGATCAAGGTCGACCGCGGCGCCTTTCCGATGCCCGGCACGCAGGGCGAAAAGATCACCGAGGGGCTCGACGGACTGCGGGCCCGGCTCGAGCACTATCGCAAGCTGGGCGCAAAATTCGCCAAGTGGCGCGGCGTGATCGCGGTGAGCGACTACGCGCCGTCGCGCAACGGCATCCGCGCCAACGCGCATGTGCTGGCGCGCTATGCGGCGCTTTGCCAGGAGGCGGATATCGTGCCGGTGGTCGAGCCCGAGGTCCTCGCCGACGGCGAGCCCGGCGATCATTCGATCGACCGCTGCGCGGAGGTGACGAGCGAAACGCTGGGCACGGTGTTCGACGAGTTGCGGCTGGCGGGGGTCGACCTGAGCGGCATGCTGCTCAAGCCGAACATGGTGACGCCGGGGGTGCGCTCGAAGGAGCAGGTTGGCGAAGACGAGGTGGCGCAGCGCACCATCGACGTGCTGCGCGCCAACGTGCCTGCAGCGGTGCCGGGCATCGCCTTCCTCTCGGGCGGACAATCCGACGCGGCGGCGACGGCCAACCTGTCGGCGATCAACCGGCTCGGGCCGCATCCGTGGGCGGTCACCTTCTCGTATGGGCGGGCCCTGCAGCACGCGGCGCTGTTGGCCTGGGGCGGGGAGGCGGCAAATGTTCCGGCGGCGCAGGCGGCCTTCGCGCACCGGGCCAAAATGAACGCACTGGCGGCCTCCGGGGCCTGGCGGCAGGATCTGGACCGGGCCGCTTAACCTATTTGCTGCCAGAATTTGCGGTAATAGACCGGGCCTCGGATATAAGGCCCGCCATGACCGCGCAGATTTTCCTGATTGCCCCCGCCGATGCCGACGCCAACCTTTGCGTCCGGGTGCTGGACGAGGCTCTGGCCGCCTCGCCGGTGGCGGCGCTGCTGCTGCCGCGGGGGCAGCGCAGCGAAGGCAGTTACAAGGCGCTGGTCAAGGCCGTGGCGCCGCGGGCGCAGGCGGCCGGCATCGCGGTGCTGATCGAGGGCGATCCCGGGCTGGTGCGGACGCTTGGCGCAGACGGGCTGCATGTCGAGGGCGGGGTCAACGAGGTCAAGGCGGCAACCAGCGCGCTCAAGCCGGACTACATCGTCGGGGCGGGCCGTATCGTCTCGCGCCACGATGCGATGAGCAAGGGCGAGCTCGGGCCGGACTACATCTTCTTCGGCCCGCTCACCGGCGCCCGTGATCCGGACCAGCGCGAGATGGCGCGCTGGTGGGCCGAGATCATGGAGGTGCCGAGCGTGCTCTCCGATCCGGCGGCGACGGCGGATTCGGCGACGGCGGAGGGCTCGGAGTTCATCGGGCTCGGCGAGAGCCTCTGGGCGGCGCCCGAAGGCGTGACGGCGCGGCTCGAAGCCATCGCCAAGGCGCTGGAGACGACGCATTGAGGCCGATCGTTTGCGCAGTGCTGGTGTTGGGGCTGGCCGCCATGCCGGCACTCGCCGCATCGTCGAGTGCCTCATCGAGCAAGCGGCCGGCCGCCGCCGCCACCACGACCACGCCGCTGGCACCGGGCGGCATCGCCCCGGTGATCAACAATTATCTCGGACTCGACGACAGCAGCAGCCTGCCGACGCCCGAAACGGCGGGCAGCGATGCATCGACGATCAGCCAGGACATCTTCGCCAAGCGCGACGACGCCTACGGCGCGTTCCAGCGCGGTTACTATTTGACGGCGCTGGCGCTGGCCCTGCCGCGCGCCGAAAAGGCCGACCCGGCGGCGCAGACGCTGATCGCCGAGATCTACGCCAAGGGGCTAGGCGTCGCCGAGAATGTCGCCACCGCCTCGAGCTGGTATGCGCTCGCCGCCAAGAACGGCGACCGGATGGCGGCCTTCGAGCTGGGGCTGCTGTACCTCAACGGCGACGGCGTGCCCAAGAACCGGCAACGGGCGGCGGAGCTGTTCAAGCAGGCCGCCGACAAGGGGTATCCCCCGGCCGAGTACAACCTGGCGCTGATGCATGTCGACGGGACCGATGCGTCGCCCAGCCTCGCGGATGCAGCGAGGCTGATGAAGGCGGCGGCCGATGCGGGGCTGGCGGAGGCGCAATACGACTATGGCTCGATGCTGATGGACGGCACGGGCGTGGCGCCCAATCCGCAGGAGGGGGCGCGGCAGATCGGCCTTGCGGCACAGCAGGGCCTGGTGGAGGCCGAGATCGAATATGCGACGCTGCTCTACCTGGGCAAAGGGATCGAAAAGGACGTGCACCAGGCCGTCGGCTGGTACCAGCGGGCGGCCAATGCCGGCAATCCCGTGGCGCAGGATCGCTATGCCAAGCTGCTTGCGGTGGGCGAAGGCGTGCCGCTCGACCTGAAGCAGGCGGCGATGTGGCGGGCGCTGGCGCGGCGCCAGGGGTTGACCGATCCGGTGCTCGACAAGCTGCTGGTCAGCATTCCGCAGGACGACCTCAACACGGCCGAGGAGCTGGCGCGGTTCTGGCCCAGCAAGCCGCCGACGGCCGCCGATGCCGCGGCCGAGGAGGCCCGCGAGAAAGCCGCGGCCGCGTCGGTCTCGTCGAACAAGCTAGCGGGCAGCTAGAGGGGGGAGGTGCGCCGACTGCAAGTTGCTTGAATTGCAGATCGTTCTGCGCCAGATAGCGCATCCCTCCAAGACAAGACATATCAATGGCCCGTTCGGCGCTTCTCAACATCATGGTTACGGCGGCGCTCAAGGCCGGCCGTTCGCTGACCCGCGACTTCGGCGAGGTCGAGAACCTGCAGGTGTCGGTCAAGGGGCCGGCCGATTTCGTCTCCAATGCCGACCGGGCGGCCGAAAAGATCGTCCATGACGAACTCGCCAAGGCCCGGCCGACCTACGGCTTCCTGATGGAAGAGGGCGGTGAGATCAAAGGCACCGACGGCCAGCACCGGTGGATCATCGATCCACTCGACGGGACCACGAATTTCCTGCACGGCATTCCCCTGTTCGCCGTGGCGATTGCGTTGCAGCGCGGCGACGAGATCGTCGCCTCGGTGATCTACAATCCGATCAGCGAAGAGCTCTATGTGGCGGAAAAGGGCGGTGGCGCCTGGCTCGACGACAAGCACCGGCTGCGGGTGGCGAACCGCAAGCATCTCGCCGATGCGGTGGTGGCGACGGGGATCGTATCGCAAGGCCGGCCGAGCGATCTGTTGCAGCTGAGGCAACTGATGCAGATTGTGCCTGCCGTTTCCGGTATCCGGCGCACCGGTTCAGCCTCGACCGATCTCGCCTGGCTGGCGGCGGGCCGCTTCGACGGCTACTGGGAGGCGGGACTGTCGCCATGGGACGTGGCGCCCGGCGCGCTGCTGCTGCGCGAGGCCGGCGGCACCATGACAGATTTCGCCGGCGCGGCCGGAAGCATCTGGAACGGGCAGGTGGTGGCGGGCAACGAGACCATCCAGGGCCAGCTCCTCAAGCTCATCAAAGGCGTGAAATAGCCGGAGATCGCGGCATTCTGCCTTGCATGGAGCGCCGCCAAGCCATTGTCACGCCGGAATGGTGTGACTAGGTTCAGGATGCATATGCCGAATCCGGCTGGGGCCATGTCGCAGACCTACGACCCGTACCACCTCAAAAGCCCGACGATCTACCTGATCAAGAACGTGGTGTTCCTGATCATCGTGGCGCTGGTGGGGGCGATCCTGTGGCAGGAGATCCTCAAGTTCTTCCTCGCCAACCCATTCATCAACAGCCTGATCGTGCTGGTGGCAGTCACCGGGGTGTTCCTGAGCTTTCGCCAGATCATCCGGCTGTTTCCGGAGATCAAATGGGTGAACTCGATGCAGGACGGCACCATGGCCAGGGTGCGCCAGCCGGTGCTGCTGGCGCCGGTCGCCGGCCTGCTGCGCGACCGACTGGGGGAGGCGGTGATCACGCCCGCCTCGATGCGCTCGATCCTCGATTCGGTCGGCAACCGGCTCGATGAGGCCAAGGACACGTCACGCTACCTCACGGGCCTGTTGGTCTTCCTTGGCCTGCTCGGGACGTTCTACGGCCTGCTGCAGACGGTGACCAATGTCGGCGCCACCATCCAGGCGCTCGATACCTCGACCGGCGATCTCGCCAGCGTCTTCGCCAACCTCAAGGCGGGCCTTGCGGGGCCGCTCGAAGGCATGGGCACGGCATTTTCGGCCTCGCTGCTCGGCCTGTCGGGCTCGCTGATCCTGGGCTTCCTCGACCTGCAGACGAGCCAGGCACAGAATGCGTTCTACACCGACCTCGAGGACTGGATGACCTCGATGACCGAGCTCGACCATCCGATGACGCAGATGCAGGCGACCGGCATGGGCCTGCCGGGCGAGGAGATGTCGGCGATGATCGAGCGGCTGGGCTCGACCATGCAGAACTCGGATTCGTCGCAGAACGCCATTCGCGCCATGGCGGAACTGGCGCGCGGCATCGACGGGCTGGTCAAGCATATCCGGGCCGAGCAGGCGGACATCCGCATCCATATCGAGGAGCAGGGCGACACCAACAAGAAGCTGCGCGAACTGATCGAAGCCATGCTGCGCGAGGATCAGAACAGCAGCCGGCCCAACTAGCGACGCAATGGCCGCGCACAGGGCAGCGCCGAACGGGGACTTTCCATGGCGTCGCTGAGCCGTACGCGCCGATCGCAGGTGACCAACTACTGGCCGGGCTTCGTCGACGCGCTGTCGTCGCTGCTCTTATGCATCATCTTCCTGTTGTCGCTGTTCATGCTCACGCAGTTCTTCCTGGGCCAGGAGATCCAGGGCAAGGACACGGCGATGAGCAAGCTCAATTCGCAGATCGCGCAACTCACCGAGATGCTGCAGCTGGAGCGCAGCAACAATACGGACCTGCAGGGCAACCTCGCGACGCTGCAGGCGACGCTCGCCACCACCACCGACCAGCGCGACAAGCTGCAGGGCCAGATCGCGACGCTTGGCACCGGCGCCAGCGACAAGGACGCGCAGATCGCGGGGCTGACGAGCGATCTCGCCAAGCAGAAGGACATCTCGGCCGATGCCGCGGCACAGGTGGCGCTGCTCAACCAGCAGCTCTCGGCGCTGCGCACGCAGCTGGGTGCACTCGAGCAGGCGCTCAACGCCTCGGAGGCCAACGCCGCGCAGAGCAAGACGCAGATCGCCGATCTCGGGCAGCGGCTCAACCTGGCGTTGGCGCAGCGGGTGCAGGACCTGTCGCAATACCGCTCGGACTTCTTCGGCCGGCTGCGCAAGATCCTCGAGGGCCGCACCGACGTGCAGGTGGTGGGCGACCGCTTCGTCTTCCAATCCGAGGTCCTGTTCCCGCCGGGCGACGCAACGATCTCGGACCAGGGGAAGGCCGCGCTCGACAAGCTCGCCGACGCGGTCAAGCAGCTGCAGAGCGAGATTCCGCCAGACATCAACTGGGTGCTGCGCATCGACGGGCACACCGACAAGCGGCCGATCAACACGCCGGAGTTCCCCTCGAACTGGGAGCTGAGCGCGGCCCGCGCCATCGCCGTGACGAAATATCTCGCCGCCAACGGCGTGTCGGAGCAGCACCTGGTGGCCGCCGGCTTCGGCGACAGCCGGCCCATCGATCCGGCCGATACGGACGCGGCTTACGCCAAGAACCGCAGGATCGAGTTCAAGCTGACAGACGGGTGATCCATGCAGTGGCGCATCTGCCTCCGGTGGACCGATTCCGGAGTGGAGGACGTCGAAATCGTGGACTATCACTGAGTGCTTACGATGAAGAAACTCGATCCAATTCCCCCTGGCGAAATCCTGCTCGAGGAGTTCCTGAGCCCGCTGGGCCTCAGCCAGACACGGCTTGCCGGCGACATCGACGTGCCGGTGAGCCGGATCGCCGAGATCGTCAACGGGCGGCGTGCGATCACGGCGGATACGGCGTTGAGGCTGGGCGAGTATTTCGGGACGAGCCCGCAGATGTGGCTCAACCTGCAAGCAGGGTATGATCTGCGGGTGGCCGAGCAGAGTTACTGGCCGGAGGCCAGGGCACGCATCCGGGCTCGGGCCTAGCTACTCCGCTGCCTTCGGCTCTTCCAGCCGGAACTGGAGCTTGGCCAGTTCGGCGTAGCGGCCGCCTTTTTCGACGAGCTCGTCGTGCGTGCCCTGGTCGATCAGGCGGCCGTGGTCGAGAACGAGGATGCGGTTGGCATCGCGGATGGTGGCGAGGCGGTGGGCGATGACCAGCGTGGTGCGGCCG
>JBQCIY010000196.1:0-4717 GCA_051953275.1 Devosia sp.
TCCCACTCAAATTCCAATCGCGCCCCATATACACAAAAGTGTACACTTTTTCAAGCAATCGGCCCGAAAGCCCTGAAAATATGAGGCGCAGTATAGCCTAAGCCGCGAGGTCCGCGACCACCGCGTCCAGCACCGGCCAGCCCTTGTCGGTGACGCGCAGATTGCCGTTGGGCAAGGTCTCGACGAAGCCGATCTTCTTGAGCTCGGCGATCTGGTGGGCGCTGATCTGCCGGCCGCTGAGGGTGGCGAAGCGGCGCGGGTCGATGCCCTCGCGCAGCCGCAGCCCCATCACCAGCAGCTCGTCGCCCTCTTCTTCCCAGCTCAGGATATCGTCGGTCGCCATGCCGTGGCCGCGGGCGTTCACCCGCTTCTGCCACTCGAAGGGCAGCTTCTCCATGGCGGTCGCGTGCCGCTTGCCGTCGATCAGCAGCCGTCCATGCGCGCCGGGGCCGATGCCGGCATATTCGCCGTAGCGCCAGTAGATGAGGTTGTGGATCGATTCCTGCCCGGGCCGGGCGTGGTTGGAAATCTCGTAGGCCGGCAAGCCGGCGTCGCGCGTCAGCTCCTGCGTCAGCTCGTAGAAGTCGGCGCTCAGCTCCTCGTCGGGCATCTTGAGCTTGCCGTTGCTCCACAGGTCGAAGTAGCGCGTGCCCATCTCGATGGTGAGCTGGTAGAGCGACAGGTGCCCCTGCGCCAGCCACAGCGCTTCCTTGAGCTCGTCTTCCCAGTCGCTCAGCACCTGCTTGGGCCGGGCGTAGATCAGATCGAAGCTCGAGCGCGGGAAAATGGACTGCGCGAGGCGCACGGCGCGGATTGCCTCGTCCACCGTATGGCGGCGGCCGAGCTCGGCGAGCGGACCTTCACGCAGGGATTGCACACCGAGCGAGACGCGGTTGACACCGGCGGCCCGGTAACCGCGGAAGCGCTCGGCCTCGACTGAGGTCGGGTTGGCTTCGAGCGTGATTTCGGCATTTGGAGCAACGCTCCAGTGCGTCGCGATCGCTTCGAGGATCGCCTCGACCGAACGCGGATGCATCAGCGACGGCGTGCCGCCGCCGAAAAAGATCGACTGCACCGTACGACCCTTCGTCAGGGCCGCGAAATGCGCAATCTCCTGCCGGTACGCCTCGACATAGCCCGCTTCGTCGAACTCGCCGCGATGGACGTGGCTATTGAAGTCGCAATAGGGGCATTTGGCCATGCAGAAGGGCCAGTGCACATAGACGCCGAACAGGCCGTTGCCGCGATCGTCAGCCATGGGCGCGAGTCCCTACGGCGACGGTGTCGAGGCGGAACGCCTCGAGGCGCGGCGGCGCCACCAGCGCGTCCTGCTCGGCGATCAGCGCCATCTCCGGTTGGCCGGCGCTGACCTCGAGCACGCGATAGGTCGAGAGCACGGCGCGCTCCAGCGCCTCCCCCACCGACCGGCCGGCGACCATATGACCGAACAGGAGCGCCGCGATCAGATCGCCGGCGCCGCGCGGCGGCTGCGAAAGCTTCGGCGTCGTGGCGAGGAGCGCGGTGTCGGCGGCAACCAGCAATGTGCCGAGGCCGCTGGGCACCGGCACGGAGGTCACGACCACGATCGGCCGGCGGAGCGATTCTGCGGCAGCGACGGCGCTGCCGGCATCGGTGATGGCCATGCCGCTCAGCACCGACAGCTCGAAGGCATTGGGGGTCACGATATCGGCGAGCGGCAGCAGCATGTCCCGCATCGCTTCGGCCACACCCGGCCGGGCATAGATCCGGCCGTCATCGCCGAAGGCCGGGTCCATGCAGTAGAGTGTCGTTCTGTCGAACCCCTTGGTGCGGGCCACGGCCTCGGCGACGACCGGTGCCTGCTCGGCCGAGCCGAGATAGCCGGTGAGGATGCCGTCGGCCACCGCGAGGCGGCCCTGCGTGCCCAGCGCCTCGAGCAGCTTGGCGAGCAGCGCCGGGGAGGTTGCCTCGCCGGCAAAGCCCGCGTGGCCGGCGTGCGAGCTGAGGATCACCGTCGGCACGCCCCAGGCCTCGTGGCCGAGCCGCTGCAGCGCAAACCGCGCCGCGGCGTTGCCGACGTGGCCGGTCACCACCTCCGACTGGATCGAGAGGATGTTCTTAGGAGAGCTCAAGCGCACCCTCCACGAATTTGGCGAAGGCCCGGGCGCGATGACTGAGGCCCACCTGCCCCGGCGCCCAGCTGTGCTTGTCCGAGCTCGGCATCTCGCCGAAGGTGATGTCGAAGCCATCGGGCATGAACATCGGATCGAAGCCAAAACCCTTGTCGCCGCGCGGCGGCCACACCATCGTGCCCGTGACCCGGCCGACATAGAGGTCGTCGCGGCCATCGGGCGCGGCGAGGCAGAGGGTGGCGTTGAACGAGCCCTTGCGCAGGCCCGGCGAATTGGCGCCGATCGCCTGCAGCCGGTCTTCGACGCGGCGCATCGCCATCTGGTAGTCGCGCCCGTTTGGCGTCGCCGCCCAGTCGGCCGTATAGACGCCCGGGTCGCCGTCCAGCGCATCGACGCAGAGCCCTGAATCGTCGGCCAGCGCCACCATGCCGGCTGCCCCTGCTGCGGTGTGCGCCTTGAGCCGCGCATTCTCGACAAATGTCGTTCCAGTTTCCTCGGGCTCGGGCAGTTCCAAATCCTTGGCCGAGATCAGCACGATGCCCAGCGGCGAGAACAGCTCGCGGAATTCGGCGAGCTTGCCGGCATTGTGCGTGGCGATCAGCAGCTTTTCGCCGCGCTTGAGCCGCGCGATGTTAGCCATGGGTCCGGCGTCCACGTTTCGGGGTCATGCGAGCGCCGCCTTCTGCAGCGCCGTCAGCTCGCCGATGCCTTTTTCGGCCAGCGCCATCAGCGCCTCGAGCTCCTCGCGGCTGAACGGGGTCTGTTCGGCGGTGCCCTGGATTTCGACGAAGCGGCCGGCACCGGTAAGCACGAAATTGGCGTCGGTCTCGGCCTCGACGTCCTCGAGATAATCGAGGTCGAGCACCGGCGTGCCGCGATAGATGCCGCACGAAATCGCCGCCACCGAATCGCGCAGCGGCTCGCCGCGCGTCAGCGACCGCGCCTTGAGCCACTGGACGGCGTCATGGAGCGCGACATAGGCGCCGGTGACCGAGGCGGTGCGGGTGCCGCCGTCGGCCTCGAGCACGTCGCAATCGAGCGTGATCTGGTTCTCGCCGAGCGCATGCATGTCGACCACGGCGCGCAGCGACCGGCCGATCAGGCGCTGGATTTCCTGTGTCCGGCCCGACTGCTTGCCGGTCGCCGCCTCGCGCTTGGTGCGGCTGCCGGTCGAGCGCGGCAGCATGCCGTATTCGGCCGTGACCCAGCCCAGCCCCGAGCCGCGCCGCCAGCTCGGCAGCGTGGTTTCGACCGAGGCCGTGACATGCACCTTGGTGTTGCCGAAGCTGACGAGGCAGCTGCCCTCGGCCTTCTGGGCGACGTTGCGCTCGATCCGCACGGCGCGCATCTGGTCTGGGCTGCGGCCGGAAGGGCGCATCGGGAAACTCTCGGGTCAATCAGCGTTAACCGCCTCTTAACCCTCGCGCCCGGCCCCGACAACCCGGCGCCGACTTTCATCGACCGGCGTTTTTGCCTAGATGGTTACAGGCGCAATTTGATGGAAAACCCCCGTCCCGGCATGGTGAAAATCCCCGACAATTTCCTGCAGGGCCTCAACGCCCGCAGCCAGGACATCTTCCGCAAGATCGTCGAGCGCTATCTCGAGACCGGCGCCCCCGTCGGCTCGCGCGATCTGAGCCGCATGCTGGCGGTGGGCCTGTCGCCCGCTTCGGTGCGCAACGTCATGGCCGATCTCGAGGATCTGGGGCTGATCGCCGCCCCCCACACCTCGGCCGGCCGGCAGCCGACGCAGCAGGGCCTGCGCTTTTTCGTCGACGCCATGCTCGAGGTCGGGGCGGTCGACGAGGCCGAGCGCAGCCAGATCGCCCGGCAGATCGAAACCCAGCACGCGAGCCTCGAGGAGATGCTGACCGAGGCCTCCTCGCTGTTGAGCGGGCTCAGCCACGGCGCCGGCGTGGTCATCGCAGCCAAGTCCGACATGGTGCTCAGGCACGTCGAATTCGTCCGCCTCGACGCCAATCAGGCCATGGCCATCCTCGTCGGGCAGGACGGCACGGTGGAAAACCGCGTCGTGCCGCTGCCGCCGGGCCTCACCGCCTCGGCGCTGACGCAGGCCTCCAATTATCTCGCCAACATCGCCATGGGCCGCACCTTGGCCGAAGCCCGCGCCGAGGTGACGCGCCAGCGTGCCCAGCGCATCGCCGAGCTCGACGAATTGACGCAGCGCCTGGTCGATACCGGCCTTGCCACCCTCAGCGACAACAGTACCGCGCAGGCCCCCACGGTGATCGTGCGCGGCCGCTCGAACCTGCTCAACGACGCCATGGAGTCCGAGGAGCTCAACCGCATGCGCCGGCTGTTCGACGAGCTCGAGCGGCAGGATGGGCTGATCGACCTGCTGGGCGACGCGGAAACCGCCGACGGCGTCCGCATCTTCATCGGCAGCGAGAACAAGCTCTTCGCCCTCTCCGGCTCCTCGGTGATTTTGAGCCCCTATCGCGACGCCAGCGAGAAGGTCATCGGCGTTCTGGGCGTCATCGGCCCGACCCGCCTCAACTATTCCCGCATCGTGCCGGTGGTCGATTACACGGCGCAGGCGATTTCCGCCGTTATGGCGCGCAGGAAATAGTGCCCAACTGGCTCGA
>JBQCIY010000197.1:0-11715 GCA_051953275.1 Devosia sp.
AAGTACGCGACCAATCTGAAAAAGCACCAGATCGCGTTCGAGCTGATCTATGAGTTCGACTGGTCCAATGCCGCCTTCGATGTCGACGATCGCTTTGACTACGGCGAGGTGCGACGGTTGGCCTTCGGCCGGATCGATGGCCAAGGCTACGCCATCGTCTATGTCGTGCGCGGCGACAAGGTTCGGCTGATCAGTTTGCGGCGTGCCAGGGATACGGAGTTGAAGAAATATGGCCTCTAGGAAACTCAGCCCGCCGCCACCCGATTTCGATGACGACGCACCCGAGCTGACTGACGAAGAAATCAAGGAGCTGCGTCCGGCACGCGAAATGTTCGAGGAACTCGGCATTCCCATGCCTGTCCCGCGGGGTCGGCCCAAGGCGGAGCGGGTCAAGACCTCGGTCACCATCCGCCTCGATGCAGATATTATCGAGGCCTACAAGGCGGGTGGCCCCGGCTGGCAGACGCGCATGAACGAAGATCTGCAGGAAGGAGCACGGCGTCGCCGCGTCATCGCGCGGTTGCGTGCCAAGACGCTCGCCGAGCAGTCGCAGGCCAGCAAGAAGTCCGCCTAACTCAAGAGCTTGCGCATCGGATAGGCCACCATGCCGGCGTGGCGCTCGATCGCGCCGGCGTCCTGCCAGCCGCGGCTGCGGTAGAAGCGATGCGCCGTCGTGGTGCTGGTGAGCCTCGCTTCGCCCGGACCGAGCGCCTGTTCCAGGGCGGCGAGCAGCGCCGTGCTCGCGCCGACGAAGCGATGCTCGGGCGAAACGTAATTGAGGATGATTTCGCGGTGCAGATTGCAGGCGCCCGCCGCAGCCAGCGCACCGTCGTGTTCGGCGACGAACAGCCGGTTGTCGCGGTTGGCGAACCAGGCACGAACGCCGTTCGGGGTCTTGTTGGCCAGCCACGGCGTGACGGCTTCGGGCCGGTTGCCGTGATCGGCGATGCAGAGCGCCGTGATCGAGGCGATGAGGAGGTCGCTGATCGCTGCGGCATCGGCAACGATCGCCGGCCGGACGGCAATCACCTGACGACGGCGAGTTCGAGCACGCGCAGCACGTTGATGAGCTCGTGGCCGCGCTTCAGCACCCGGCCGTCCTGGCCGAGGACCATGTACTGGCCCTGCCGGGCGCGCAGCCTCGGGTTCTTTTCGATGACGTAGAGCGGCCGCTCGCTGCTGCGCTTGTAGACCGAGAACAGCGCCCGGTCCTTGAGGAAGTCGATGGCGTAGTCGCGCCATTCGCCCGCCGCGACCTTACGGCCATAGAGCCCCAGGATGGTGTTCAGCTCCAACCGGTCGAACCCGACATAGGGCTTCTGGCGGGGCGGGGGCGGCCCGCCCGGCCCAAGGAAATCAACGAGTTCTGCGGAACGCTGCTGTGGTTCGGCCTCGGCCATCGGCCATCCTTCGTGACGATACCGTCATGATTGCGGAGAACGCTCGAGGACGCAAGCCGTCCGGAGATCGTCCGGTTCCGGCGGCTCGCCACGCCATCGGTAATTTTCCCAAATCCAGCCACATTCTGTCCGCGCTTCGGCCCGAATGCCCCGGCACTCTCCAACCATTGCCTCCAGTGATCGGCGCCGGGCTGACCGAGCCCCCAAACCATGATGTCCGGCGTCGATCACATCTCTACATGCACAGTCAGTCATCGCTCCCGCCGGCCCCCCGACGGGAGTTATTTTTTGCGCTGGCGAAGAGGTTAGAGCTGGACGCTGGCCGCGCCGAGGATCGGGCCGGGCAGCCCGTTGGTCTCGGCCTGGACGAGGATCGCCGCCCCGGTGCTGCCGCCGGCCCTGAGATCGGTGAGCGGGAGCTTCAGGTGCGTGCCGGCGGCCGGATCCCACATGCCCAGCATCTGCCGGCCGGTGACGATCTGGGTGTAGTCCATGGTCTTGCCGGCATTCTCGCCGCGCTGGATCGCGACCTGCGCATGGTCCTTGAAGGTCACGAGCCACACCATGGCGTTGGCGCCACCGGCCTGCGGACCGACGGTGACCTCGAGCATGGTGTCGCCGACATTGAGCCCGACCGGCAGGCTGAGCGACGCTGCGCCGACCGCATCGGTCACCTCCTTGTCGCGCGAGCCGACGACGCCCCGGGCGCCGTTGACCACGAGTTCGGGGGTGAAGATGCGCGACGAGCCCCAGCTCTGCGCATAGGACTTCTGCAGGTCCGAATAAGCCTTGGCGCCGAACGTGTCGGTCCAGCCGATATAGTCCCAGTAGTCGACGTGGTAGGCGAGGGTGATGAGGTCGGGGTTCTTGCCCAGCTCGTTGAACTTGAGATCGGCCTGCGGGCAGGACGAGCAGCCCTGCGAGGTGAACAGCTCAAGCACTGCCTTGGGATGGTCGCGCACCTCGGCGGCGAGCCCCGGGCCCGCCACCAGCGCGGCGCCCACCACCGCCGACAGGAGTGAGAACGATTTCATGCCGCCTTTTTAGGCAAAGGCCGGTCACAGATCGAGTCAATTACGTGTGTTAGAGTGTGAGACGCCGCGGATGTGGCGGCGCCTCGCATCGTCACGCCGCAACGAGGTTGCGCAGCACGTAATGCAGGATGCCGCCGTGGCGGTAGTAGTCGAGCTCGTTGACGGTATCGATGCGGCAGCGGGTGACCGCTTGCTTCACCGTGCCATCAGCAAACGTCACCTTGAGCGTCACCGGCGCGCGCGGGGTCAGCTCCGTCAGCCCCTCGATCGTCACCGTCTCGTTTCCCGTCAGCCCGAGCGTCTGCCAGCTCTCGCCCTCGGCGAACTGCAGCGGCAGCACGCCCATGCCGATGAGGTTGGAGCGGTGGATGCGCTCGAACGACTGTGCGATCACCGCGCGCACGCCGAGCAGGCGCGTACCCTTGGCGGCCCAGTCGCGCGACGAGCCGGTGCCGTATTCCTTGCCGGCAAAGATGACGAGCGGCGTTCCAGCCTTCTGGTACTCCATGGCGGCGTCGTAGATCGCCATCTGCTCGCCGTTCGGGCCCTTGGTGAAACCGCCTTCTACTCCCGGCACCATCTGGTTCTTGATGCGGATATTGGCGAAGGTGCCGCGCATCATGATCTCGTGGTTGCCGCGGCGCGAACCGTAGGAGTTGAAATCGCGCGGGCTCACCTGCCGCTCGACCAGGTACTTGCCCGCCGGCGTCGAGGCCTTGAACGAGCCCGCCGGCGAGATGTGGTCGGTGGTGATCGAGTCGAGGAAGAGCCCGAGGATGCGGGCGTCGTGGATGTCCGTGACCGGCTCTGGATCAATCTTCAGGCCCTCGAAATAGGTTGGGTTCTGAACGTAGGTTGAAATGTAGTTCCAGCGATAGGTCTCGCCGCCGTCGACGGCGATCGACTGCCAGTTGGCGTCGCCCTTGAACACGTCGGAGTAGCGCGACAGGAACATCTGCGGCGTGATCACCTGCCGGACGATGTCGCTGACTTCCTTGTTGGTCGGCCAGATGTCGCGCAGATAGACGGGCTTACCGTCCTTGCCCGTGCCGAGCGCGTCGCTCGCCACATTGACGTTGAGCGAGCCGGCGAGCGCGTAGGCCACCACCAGCGGCGGCGAGGCGAGGTAGTTCGCCCGCACGTCGGGGTTCACGCGACCCTCGAAATTGCGGTTGCCCGAGAGTACCGAGGCGGCGACGAGATCGTTGTCGTTGATGCACTCCGAGATGGCGGTCGGCAGCGGCCCGGAATTGCCGATGCAGGTGGTGCAGCCGTAGCCCACGAGGTTGAAGCCGAGGGCATCGAGATCCGCCTGCAGGCCGGCCGCGGTGAGATAGTCGGTGACCACCTGCGAGCCCGGCGCCAACGAGGTCTTGACCCAGGGCTTCACCTTGAGCCCGAGCGCCCGCGCCTTGCGGGCGACGAGCCCGGCGGCGATCAGCACCGTTGGATTGGAGGTGTTGGTGCATGAGGTGATGGCGGCGATCACCACGTGGCCGTCGTCGAGGCCGTAGTCGGCGCCCTTGACCGCAAACGCCGCCTCTTCCGGGATGTCATCGACGCCGGTTGCGCCCTCGTCGACATAGCGGCTCTCGCCGGTCGACCCGGGCAGGGCGGTTCGCTCCTTGCGGCCGCCGGCGATCTCCTTGAGCGCCTCGGCGAATTTCGGCGCCGCATCGATCAGCGACACGCGGTCCTGCGGCCGCTTCGGACCCGACATCGAGGGCACCACGGTGCTGAGGTCGAGCTCGAGCGTATCGGTGAACACCGGATCTTCGCTCTGCGTGTGGCGGAACATGCCCTGCGCGTCGGCATAAGCCTTGACCAGCGCCACGCGGGCGGCGTCGCGGCCCGAGGTCTCGAGATAGGCGAGCGTGTCGGTATCGATGGGGAAGAAGCCGCAGGTCGCGCCGTATTCGGGCGCCATGTTGGCGATCGTCGCCTGGTCCTCGAGGCTCAAATAATCGAGGCCGGGGCCGTAGAACTCGACGAACTTGCCGACCACGCCCTTCTTGCGCAGCATCTCGGTGACGGTGAGCACGAGGTCGGTCGCGGTGATGCCCTCGTTGATCTTGCCGGTGAGCTTGAACCCGACGACCTCGGGAATGAGCATGGTGATGGGCTGGCCGAGCATCGCCGCTTCCGCCTCGATGCCGCCGACGCCCCAGCCGAGCACGGCAAGGCCGTTGACCATCGTGGTGTGGCTGTCGGTGCCGACCAGCGTATCGGGATAGGCGACGGTTTCGCCGGTTTCCTCATCCTTGCGGGTCCAGACGGTCTGCGCCAGGTATTCGAGGTTCACCTGGTGGCAGATGCCGGTGCCGGGCGGCACCACGCGGAAATTGTCGAACGCCTTCTGGCCCCAGCGCAGGAACTCGTAGCGCTCGCCGTTGCGCTCGTATTCGAGCTCGACGTTCTGCGCAAAGCTCAACGGCGTACCGAACGAATCCACCATCACCGAGTGGTCGATGACGAGGTCGACCGGCACCAGCGGATTGATCTTCTGCGGATCGGCGCCGAGCTTCTTCGTCGCATCGCGCATCGCCGCGAGATCGACCACGGCGGGCACGCCGGTGAAATCCTGCATCAGCACGCGCGCCGGGCGGTACGAGATCTCGTGCTCGGAGGTGCGCGTCTTCAGCCACTGCGCCACCGCCATGATGTCGGCCTTGGTGACGGTGACGCCGTCCTCGAAGCGCAACAGGTTCTCGAGCACCACCTTCATCGAGTGCGGCAGCTTCGAAATCCCCGGCAGGCCGTTCTTCTCGGCCTGGGGCAGCGAGAAATAGGTGTAGGTCCTGTCGCCCACCTTGAGGGTGGCTCTGGATTTGAAGCTGTCGAGGGATTTCGTCACGGGTCCGCCTGTCGAAAAAGGAGTTGAGGCAGCAGAGCGGTCCTGACGCGGGACGTATCTCTCGGGAGGACCGGACGTGCAAAGACTGGAAACGTTCCAGACTTTGGGGGCCTTATAGTCAACCACAATGACACTTGCCAGTGCGGATCGGGCCCCGATAGGCATGGCGGCCATGAACCCGGGCGATCCCCTGCTGAGCGTTGAAAATCTGGCCCTGAGCCGGGGCGGCAGGCCGCTTTTCTCCGGGCTGGGCTTTGCGCTCCGGCCCGGCAGCCTGCTGCTGCTGCGCGGCCCGAACGGCGCCGGTAAATCGAGCCTGCTGCTGACCCTGATGGGGGTGCTGCGACCGGAGGCGGGCCGGATCGACTGGCACGAAGAGGAGCCGCCGAAACTCCACTATGTGGGCCACCAGTCCGGGGTGAAGACGCGGCTGACCCTGCTCGAGAACCTGCGCTTCTGGCGGCTGGTGAACGGCGAGACCGGGGTCGAACCCGAAACCGCACTGGAAGCGGTCGGACTTGGCACCATCGGCGCGCTGGACGCGGGCTACCTCAGCGCCGGCCAGACCCGCCGGCTGGCGCTGGCCCGGCTGCTGGTCACCGACCGCAAGCTCTGGCTGCTCGACGAGCCATTGGCCGCGCTCGACGCCGAGGGGGCGCTGCGGGTGGCCCGGCTCATCGGCCAGAGGCTGGCGACCGGCGGCGCCGTCATCGCCGCGACCCACGACGACATCGCGGGCGTGACCGAAACGCTGCTGTTGGGGGCCACATGAGCACGATCATCGCACGGCTCCCCGGTTTCCTTCGGCCGAGTGGGGCGGGTAGCGGAGCTTGGGCCAACGGCCCTGGCGAAGCTGGGTGGGGGGAGCCGGCGGCAAGAACCGCGAGTCCCCCCACCCCGGCTTTGCTAAGCTCGCTTCGCTCGCTAAGCGCGCCGCCCTCCCCACTCGGGGGAGGGAAACCCTCCGCGGACGTCCCCGCATGACCGCGTTTGCCACCATCCTCGGCCGCGATCTGCGGCTCGCGGCGCGCACCGGCGGCGATGCGCTGACGCTGGTGCTGTTCTTCGTCATGGCGGCGGCAATCATGCCGTTTGCCATCGGCCCCGACCGGCCGACGCTGCAAAAGCTGGCGCCGGGGCTGATCTGGCTCGCGGCGTTCCTCGCCATGCTGCTCGGGCTCGACCGGCTGTTCCGCGCCGACGAGGAGGACGGCACGCTGCTGTTGTTCCGGCAGGCGGCAGTGCCGCTCGAGGCCGTCGTTGCCGTAAAAGTGATCGCCCAGTGGCTGCTGACCGCCCTGCCCGTGCTGATCGCCTCGCCGATCCTGGCGTTGCTGCTGTCGATGGACATGACCGGCTGGAGCCGCACCGCGCTCGCGCTGCTGCTCGGCACCCCGGCGCTGACGGCCTTCGGCACGGTGGGCGCCGCCGTGACGGTGTCGCTGCGGCGCGGTGGGTTGCTGGCGCCGGTGCTGATCATTCCGCTTGCGGTTCCCGTGCTGATCTTCGGCGCGGCAGGCTCGGCGGCGGCGGACGGCGGCGGCGCCGCGCTGCTGTTTCTGGCCGCGATCAGCCTCGTTTCCGTGGCGTTTTGCCCGTTTGCCGCGGCGCTGGCGCTGAAGGTAAGTTCGGAATAGAGAGCCGTCAGCATGACCCTCGACACCGCCGCACCAAAACCCAACTGGTTTTCGCGCCTCGCGCATCCCGGCGCCTTCATGGGCTGGAGCCGGCCGGTGCTGTGGCCGCTCGGCATCGTCACCGTGCTGATGTTCGCCGTGGGACTGTGGTTCGTCTTCTTCAACTCGCCACCCGACTACCAGATGGGCGACACCGTGCGCATCATGTACATCCACGTGCCCAACGCCATCCTCAGCGAGCTGGTCTACGGCGTGATGTTCCTCGCCGCGCTCGGCACGCTGATCTGGCGTCATCCGCTCGCCGACGTCACCGCCAAGGCCGCCGCGCCGCTCGGCGCCGCCTTCACTGCAATGGCGCTCTACTCGGGTTCACTCTGGGGCCGGCCGACCTGGGGCACGTTCTGGGAATGGGATGGACGGATGACGTCGACTCTCATCCTGTTCTTCATCTATTGCGGCATCATCGCGCTGTGGCGGGCCTTCGACGACCAGCTGCGCGCCGCCCGCATCGTCGCCATCGTGACGCTGGTCGGCGGCCTCGACATTCCGGTGGTGAAGTTCTCGGTCGACTGGTGGAACACGCTGCACCAGCCGGCGAGCCTGACGCTCGGCGGCTCCGACCTGCCGCCGGCCATGTTGATCCCGCTCGGCCTCATGGCGCTCGCCTTCACGCTGCTGTTCGTGCTGCTCGAGCTGATCGCCATGCGCACCGAAATCCTCAGCCGCCGCGCCGACGCCATGAGCCGGCAGGCCGCGGCCCGGGCTGCATAGGAGCGCCGGAATGGAAACCCACGCGCAGGACGCACTCTTCATCGCCTGGGCCTATGCCGGCGCGACCCTGGTCACCCTTGGGCTGATCGTCTGGGTCTGGCTGCAGTCGCGCCGCGCCAAGGCGCGCGTCGCGGCGCTCGAGGCGCAAGGCATCCGCCGCAGGTCGAACGGGTGAAGCAGCCGGTCCGCATTGCCCTGGCGCTCTTGCCGCTGGTGGGCCTCGTCGCCCTCGTGGCGCTGTTCGCGCTCAACATGAACCGCGACCCCTCGCTGGTCGCCTCGGTGCTGATCGACAAGCCGGCACCGAGCTTCACCCTTCCGGCCGTGCAGGGCCTGCCGGTGCCCGGCTTCGATACGGCCAAGCTCGACGGACACGTCACCGTGGTCAACGTGTTTGCGAGCTGGTGTATCCCCTGCCGCGACGAGCATCCGGTGCTCGAGGCGCTGAAGCGGAAGACTGGAGTGGCGCTCTACGGCATCAACCAGAAAGACGCGCCGGAGCAGGCGGCAGCCTTCCTCCAGCAGCTCGGCAACCCCTACGACGCGATCGGCGCCGACAGTGACGGCCGCACCTCGATCGACTGGGGCGTCTATGGCGTGCCCGAAACCTTCATCGTCGATGCCAAAGGCGTGATCCGCTTCAAGCATACCGGCCCGCTGGCGATGGACGACATCGACCGCGAGATCGTCCCGGCCATCGCGAGAGCCAAGGCGGAGAGTTAGTGCCTGGGGCCTCAGCAGCCATCGATGTCATCCCGGGCGAAGACCCGGGACCCATCCGGCCGCTGGCGCAAGGCAGAGCTGGGTCCCCGCTTTCGCGGGGATGACACCCTGCAGGTTCGGGAACGCGCTGCTCCCTTTTGCCGTTTCTCCTCCACGTCACTGGAGGAAGTCCCATGCAAACGCTGCCTGAAAATATTCACGTCGGCATGAAGGTGTTCGATGCCCGCCACAAGGAGATCGGCAGGGTCGACGATCTGAAATTCTCGGAAAACGAGGAGCACCCGGAGACGACCCCGGCCGATCTCGACGCCACCGATCGGCGCAACAATCGCGACAGCATCCTCGAATCCATCGCCGAGGCCTTCGGCAAGGAAGAGCTGCCCGAGGTGCTGCGCGACCGCCTGATGCGCGAGGGCTACATCCGGCTCGACACCAAGGGCCTGATGGCCAGGGACCGCTTCATCCTGCCCGACCAGATCGCCTCCGCGTCCGGCGACGAGGTGATGCTCAAGGTCGACAAGGACCAGCTGATGAAGCAGCCTTGAGGCAGGTTTGACGCCCACTACCGCGTGTCATCCCGGCGAAAGCCGGGACCCATTCATCCGCCTGCACAAGCTGTGACTTGGGTCCCAGCGTTCGCTGGGATGACACGTTGTGGAGGGGCCGATGTCGTGGGTTGTGCGCTTGGTGGCGCCCTACGGCAGCGGATCGATCGGGGTGATCGCCTCGACGGGCTTCACCGGCTCGGGCGCGTATTTGTTGAGCACGGGGAGCTGCGAGGCGGCGAACAGGATGGTGAGGGGCATTGTCGCCCACACCTTGAACGCCACCCAGAAGTCGGTGCTCTGCGTGCGCCACACGACCTCGTTGAGCGCCGCGAGGAAGAAGAAGAACAACCCCCAGCGCAGCGTCAGCACGGTCCAGCCTTCCGGCCGGAGCTTGTAAACTTCGCCGAACACATAGCGCAGCAGCGACACGCGGAAGAGGAGGCCGCCGAGCAGCACCACGCCGAACAGCGAGTCGACGATGGTCGGCTTCATCTTGATGAACGTGTCGTCGTGGAGCCAGAGCGTCAGCCCGCCGAAGACCAGCACGACCACGCCGGTGACCAGCGGCATCAGCGCGACTCTCTTGAGCAGCAGCCAGCTCAGCAGCAGCGACAGCACCATGGCGCCCATGAACCAGGCGGTGCCGACAAAAATGTCGGCGCGGGCGTTGGCGATGAAGAACACCACCAACGGTCCGAGCTCGAGCGCCATCTTGATGAGCTGCGGCTTGAGCTCGCTCCAATTGACGTCGTCGTCCTTGGCTCGTTCGGCCATCTAGACCTCTCCTACGATGGCGCGGGCGAAATCCACCGCGGCGAACGGCTCGAGATTGTCGATGCCCTCGCCCACGCCGATGAAATGCACCGGCAGGCCGTATTTCCTGGCGATCGCCACGAGGATACCGCCGCGCGCCGTGCCGTCGAGCTTGGTCATCACGAGGCCCGTGACTCCGGCGCGCCGGCCGAAGATCTCGACCTGGTTGAGCGCATTCTGCCCGGTCGTCGCATCGAGCGTCAGCAACGTGGCGTGCGGCGCGCTCGGATCGACCTTCTTGATGACGCGGATGATCTTTTCGAGCTCGCCCATCAGCTCATCGCGGTTTTGAAGCCGCCCGGCGGTGTCGATGATGAGGACGTCGCTGCCGGCGGCCCTGGCCTCGGTCAGCGCGTCGAAGGCGAGGCCCGAGGCGTCGGAGCCGGCCGCGCGGGCGACGACCGGCGCGCCGGTGCGCTGCCCCCAGACCTGGAGCTGCTCGATGGCGGCGGCGCGGAACGTGTCGCCGGCTGCCAGCATCACCGACTTGCCCTGCGCGCGGTAGAGCGAGGCGAGCTTGCCGATGGTGGTGGTCTTGCCCGAGCCGTTCACCCCGACCATCAGGATGACGAAGGGCTTGTGGGTAGCGTCGACCGCAAGTGGTTGCGCCACCGGGGCGAGCACCTTGACGATCTCGCCCGCCAGGAGGCTACGGACCTCGTCGGTCGTGATGTCGCGGTCGAACCGGTCGCGGCGCAACGCCTCGGTGACCGAGGAGGCGACGTCGATGCCGAAATCGGCCTGGATCAGGATGTCCTCGAGCTCGTCCAACATGGCGTTGTCGAGCCGCTTCTTGGCGAAGACCGAAGCGATGCCGCCGGTGAGCTGGTCGGACGAGCGTTTGAGGCCGGACGACAGCCGCTGCAACCAGCTCGGCTTCGGGGCCGGGGCGGAGGGCGGGAGTGCCTCGGGCGGACCGGGAATGTCTTCCGCGGCGACCGGGGGCGGCGAAACCGACTGGCCGCTTTCGTGCAGCGCGTCTTCGAGCGTCACCTCGTCGTCGGGCGCCAGCACGGGTGCCGGCACTGCCCGGCCCAGCAGCCGGTCCAAAAATCCGGGCTTTTTCGGTTCGGCCATCAGGCGGCGGTCCGCATCGGTTCGCCGATCAGACCGTCGGCCGAGGTGCCGACGGCGCGCACCGCGACGAGTTCGCCCGGGCCATGACCCGGCACCGCAATCGGCACGAACTGCTCGGTGCGGCCGATCCCGTCGCGCTCGACCAGCACCGACTCGATCTGGCCGACCCGGCTTTCGCAGAACCTGCTATATTGCTGTTGGCCCAAGGCTCTGAGCCGCGCCGCGCGCTCCTTGCCGACACGCCGCGACACCTGCGGCATGCGCGCCGCGGGGGTACCCTCGCGCGGGCTGTAGGGAAAGACGTGGAGATAGGTGAGGTCGGCTTCGGTCACGATCTTCAGGGAATTCTCGAACATCGTCTCGGTTTCCGTGGGGAAGCCCGCGATGATGTCGGCGCCGAAGACGAGATCGGGCCGTAGCGCCCTGGCCTTGGCCACGAACTCCAGCGTATCGGCCCTGAGGTGCCGGCGCTTCATGCGCTTGAGGATGAGGTCGTCGCCCGACTGCAGGCTCAGATGCAGGTGCGGCATCAGGCGGCGGTCGCCCAGCGCCTCCAATAGCGCCGCGTCGGCCTCGATCGAGTCGATCGACGAGATCCTGAGCCGCGGCAGGTCGGGGATGTGCCTGAGGATCGCCTGCACCAGCGTGCCGAGGCTCGGCTGTCCTGGCAGATCAGCGCCATAACTTGTGATATCGACGCCGGTCAGCACCAGCTCGCGGTAGCCGTTGCCGAGCAGCACCTTCATCTGCTCGACCACGGCGCCCATCGGCACCGACCGCGACGGGCCGCGGCCATAGGGGATGATGCAGAAGGTGCAGCGGTGGTCGCAGCCGTTCTGCACCTGCACGAACGCCCGC
>JBQCIY010000198.1:0-4771 GCA_051953275.1 Devosia sp.
GCCGACCAGCAGATGGTCGAGATCGCGCGCGCGCTCGCCTCCGACAGCCGGCTGATCATCATGGACGAGCCGACGGCGCCGCTGACGCCGAAGGAAGTCGACACGCTGTTTGGCATCGCTCGCCGGCTGCGCGACGAGGGCCGCACCATCGTGTTCATCTCGCACCGGCTGGAAGAGGTGCGGGCGCTTTGTGACCGCGTCACCGTGTTCCGCGACGGCAACAAGATCGCGACCGAAGAGATCGGCAAGCTCACCGATGCCGATATCATCCGGCTGATGATCGGCCGCCCCTTGCGCGAATACATGCACAAGTCCGGGGCCGAGATTGGCGAGGTAGCGCTCAAGGTCGACGGCCTGACGCTACCCGGCACCTTCCGCGACATCAGCTTCGAGGTGCGAAAGGGCGAGATCGTCGGACTCGGCGGCCTCGTCGGCGCCGGGCGCACCGACGTGGCGCGCGCCATCTTCGGGGTGGCGCCGGCCGCTTCGGGCATGGTGTCGATCAATGGGCGGGCGGTCAGTATCCGCGAACCGTCGCAGGCTATCGCCCTCGGCCTCGCCTACGTCTCGGAAGACCGGGCCGTGTCGGGCATCTTCCGCACGCTCTCGGTCGAGGAAAACATCACCGCCGCCATCCCGCGCAAGATCGCGCCGGGCGGCATCATCAAGGGTATATTGGAGAAAGCGCTGGCCTCGGAGTCGGTGCGCAAACTCCGGATCCGACTTGCCTCGCTGCGCCAGCCGATCGGCGAGCTGTCCGGCGGCAACCAGCAGAAGGCAATCCTGGCGCGCTGGCTGCTGACCGATCCGAGCGTGCTCATTCTCGACGAGCCGACGCGCGGCATCGACATCGGCGTCAAAGCCGAGTTCTACGAAATGATCGGCGAGCTTGCCGCCGGCGGCCGCGCCATCCTGCTGATCTCGTCGGAGCTGCCCGAGCTGCTGGCGCTCTGCGACCGGGTGCTCGTGATGTCGGAAGGACGGCTGACCGCCAACATTGCGCGCGCCGACGCGACCCAGGAGGCGATCATGAGCGCCGCGGTGCCGCGCAGCACGCAGGCGGTGGCGGCATGAACGCGCTGCGCTCCATCCTGCTTCGCCGCGAAACCGGCATCGCGGTGATGATCGTGCTGTTCGTCATCGCGGTCGGCATTGCCAAGCCGCGCTTCCTGTCGCTCGAATATCTGCGCATCATCCTGTTGCTGACGCCGCTGATCATGATCGGCGCAATGGGGCAGATGCTGGTGCTGGTGGCCCGCCACGTCGACCTGTCGATCGGCTCGACGCAGGCCTTCGCCGCCATGGTCACGGCGATGATGTTCAAGTTCCATCCCGAGATTCCGTGGTACCTCGGTTTTCTCGTGTCGATTGGCGTCGGGCTCGGGCTCGGGGTCGTCAACGGCGCCCTGACCACGCTGTTCCGCCTGCCCTCGATCATCGTGACACTGGGTACGCTCAACCTCTATCGCGGCCTCACCTTCATCATTTCCGACGCGCGGCAGGTGGACCGGCAGTACATCCCGTCGGCGCTGAAGGCGATGTCGACCACCTCGCCGATCCTGGGCATTCCGTGGATCATCTTCATGGCGCTCGGGGTTGCCGTGCTCACCTACTGGTTCGCCAGCCACACACGGGTGGGCCGGCAGGTCTTCGCGCTGGGCTCCAACCCGGTGGCGGCACCGCTGCGCGGCATCCGCGTCAATGCCGTGACGCTGATGGTGTTTTCGATCTCGGGGGCCCTCGCGGGCCTGTCGGGCATCATGTATGCGAGCCGCTGGGGCTTCGTGAATCCCTCCAATACCGGCGCCGGTTTCGAGTTCCAGGTGATCGCGGCGGTGGTCATCGGCGGCGTGTCGATCAATGGCGGCGTCGGCTCGGTGCTTGGCGTGGTGCTGGGCGTGCTGCTCCTCGGCTGCGTCTCGGCGGCGCTGCCGCTGCTCGGCATTCCCGGCACGGCGCAGAGCGCCATTTACGGCGCGGTGATCATCATCGCCCTTCTCATCGACCGCTCGGTGCGGCAGCGCGGCATCGCTGCCCTCGCGGCACAACGGGCGCGGGCGTGAGCATGACCGACCAGACCTCCACCCCCACCGCCGTCTCCGCGCTCGATGCGGCAACGCCGCGGCCGCGCTGGCAGGTCATCCTGATCCGCCCGGAAACGATGACCTTCGTGCTGCTCGTCCTCGCCTTCGTGGTGTCGAGCAGCATCAGCCCCTACTTCCTCGACATCAACTACATCTTGTCGAGCTTCACGCTCTACGCCGAGTTCTCGATCGTCGCGCTGGTGCTGACGATGGTGATCATCGCTGGCGAGATCGACCTGTCGCCGGCCGCCAATATGGCGCTGTCGGCATGCCTGTTCGCCTGGACCTACCAGGCGACGCAGTCGATGCCGCTGGCGATCGCCGTCGGGCTCGGCGCCGGCCTCGCAATGGGCGCCTTCAACGCGGTGCTGGTGATCGGATTGCAGCTCCCCTCGATCATCGTCACCATCGGCACGCTGACACTCTATCGCGGGCTGGCGCAGATCATCGCCGGCGATCAGTCGATCCGGCTGCCCGACTATTTCATCGGCATCAACAACGATCTATGGCTCGGCGTGCCGGTTCCGGTGATCCTGTTCCTGGTGGTCACCATCGCGCTCGCCTTCTTTCTCGGCGCCACCATCTGGGGCCGGCAGATCTACCAGATCGGCACCAATGAAGTTGCGGCGCAGCATGCGGGCATCCGCGCCCGGCGCATCAAGTTCATGCTGTTCCTCGCCATGGGGTTTGCCAGCGCCGTGGCCGGCATGATGACGGCATCGCGACTCGGCTCGGTGCGCTACGACCTGGGACTCGGTGGCGAGTTGCAGATGGTGCTGATGGCGATGCTGGGCGGCACCTACATCTTCGGCGGCCGCGGCACCATCCTGGGTACCTTCCTCGCTGCCTGGCTGCTGTCGGTCATTTCCACCGGCATGCTGACGGCACAGTGGTTGCCGGCAACGCAGCTATGCGTGCTCGGCCTGCTGCTCATCATTTCGATCGTCGCCACCAATCTCATCTATTCCCGCACCCAGAGGTAGCGGGCGTATCCGCCGGCTCAACCGGCATCAACAGGAGGAAGCAGTGCTCAAACGTCACCTACTCGCCGGCATGGCCGCTCTCGGCCTCGTCGCGACCTTCGCGACCGGTGCGCTCGCCGCGCACGATTTCAAGATCGTCTATATCGGTAAGAACACCGGAAACCCGTACTTCGACTCGATCAATGGCGGCTTCGTCGATGCCTGCAAGCAGATCGGCTGCCAGTACGAGTTCGTCGCCCCGGCCACCGCCGAGGCCACGTCGCAGATCCCGATCATCGAAGCGCAGATCCAGCGCGGCGTGAACGTGATCGCCATCGCACCCAACAGCCCCGACGCCATGAACCAGGTGCTCGACGAAGCCCGCGCCAAGGGTATCCTCGTGCTCGCGGTGAACGGCGATCTGGTTGGCAATGAGAGCCATCGCGATGCCAACATCCTGCCGGTCGACTTCACCAAGACCGGCCCGAACCAGGTCGAGCTGATGGGCTCGCTGATCGGCTACAAGGGCGACATCGCGATCCTGTCGGCCACGACCGAGGCGCCCGACCAGAACACCTGGATCGCGGCGATGAAGAAGACCCTGGCCGAGGATCCCAAGTACAAGGACATGAAGCTGGTCGCGACCGTCTATGGCGACGACCAGCCGGAGAAGTCGACCACGGAGATGGAAGCGCTGCTTTCCAACTACCCCGACCTCGTGGGCGTGATCGCGCCGACGACGGTGGGCGTGGCGGCGGCAGCGCAGGTCGTGCAGCAGCGCGGCATTGCCGACAAGGTGCACGTCACCGGTCTCGGCCTGCCGAGCGAAATGCGCGACTTCATCAAGGACGGCACAGTCAAGGCCTTCCAGCTCTGGTCGCCGTACAATGAAGGCTGGCTCGCCGCGTACTTTGCCGACGGCGTGCTCAACGGCACGATCAAGAATGAGGTCGGTACCAAGTTCGACGTGCCGAACCTGGGCTCGATCACCATCGGCGACAAGAACGTGATGAACACCCAGGCGGAGCTCACCACCTTCGACGCCTCCAATATCGACAAGTTCAACTTCTAAGTCTGGACTCCCGCATCACCTGGGCGCAGGTATCTCCCGCCTGCGCCCTCTGTCTTTCTGCAACGGACCCCTGCCATGAACCGCTACGATCTCAACAACCGCATCGCCATCGTCACCGGCGCCGGCCAGGGCATCGGCCTTACCGTCGCCGAGCGCATGCTCGACAGCGGTGCTTCGGTGTCGGTGTGGGACATCGACCAGAAGCTCCTCGACGCGCTCGAGCAAAAGCATGGCAAGTCCGGCAAGCTGCAGGTGCTCAACGCCAATATCGGCCAGCTCGATTCGGTCGAAAAGGCCGTGCAGGCGACGCTCGACCGCTTCAAGAAGGTCGACATTCTGATCAACAACGCGGCGATCGTCGGTCCCAACGCCAACACCTGGGAGTATCCGGCCAAGGCGTTCGAGGATGTCGTGCATATCGGCCTCATCGGCACGTTTTATGTCTGCCGGACCGTGGTGCCGCACCTGATCGCGCAGAACTACGGCCGCATCGTCAACCTCGCCTCGGTGGCCGGCAAGGAAGGCAATCCCGGCGCACCCGCTTATTCCTCGATGAAGGCCGGCGTCATCGCGCTCACCAAGTCGCTGGGCAAGGAGCTCGCCAAGTACAATATCGGCGTCAACTGCGTGACGCCTGCGGTCGCCAAGACCAC
>JBQCIY010000199.1:0-3985 GCA_051953275.1 Devosia sp.
CAGGATGTCGTTTACCTTTTGCGGTCAGGGTAAGTCCGTATTTGTTCTGGGGCTAATTTGATGTCGTTGTTTGATCTTTTGCGCGCGCCGCTGCGGCGCGTCACCGAATTTGTGCGCGCCGCAATACGGCCCGCTCCTCCACCGCAACCTCCGGACACGTCCGAGCTGCTGCCGCGGCTGTCGACCCGCGTGGCCATCCAGCGCGACCGGCCCCGGAGCTAGTGCACGAACAGCATCTTGCCGGCGAGGATCAGCGAAATCACCACGACCAGCGGCTTGATCAGCCTGGCGCCGAAGCGGATGCCGGTGAGCGCGCCAAGATAGCCGCCGGCGATCTGGCCGACGGCCATCGCCAGCGCCGCCGGCCACAGCACGTCGCCCGAGGGGATGAACAGCGTCAGCGCGCCGAGATTGGAGGCGAGGTTCATGATCTTGGTATTGCCCGCGGCGCGGGTGATGCCGAGGCCGAACAGCGCCACGAACCCCATGGTGAGGAACGAGCCGGTACCGGGGCCGAATACACCGTCGTAGAAGCCGATCACCGCGCCCATCACGGGCACGAAAATGCTCCAGCTCAACCGGGCATGCTTGTCCTCGTCGCTTAACCGCGGCGCGATGAGGAAGTAGAGCGCGATGGCGATCAACGCGACCGGCACCGCCACCGCCAGCACGCCGGTGTCGATCTGCCTGACTACGTAGGCGCCGACGAACGATGCTGCGTACTGGCAGAGCATGCCCAGCGACAGCGCCCTGAGCGAAACGAAGCCGCGCTGCCAGTAGGTGAACGCGGCGGTCGCGGTGCCGATCACCGATTGCAGCTTGTTGGTGCCGAGCGCCAACACGGGCGGCACGCCGGCCGCCAGCAGCGCCGGCAGCGCGATCAGTCCGCCGCCGCCGGCGATGGCGTCGACGAAGCCGGCCAGCATGCCGGCCGCGGCAAGAGCGAGAAGGACCAGCGGCCCGAGGGTCATGCCCCGTTACCGGTTTGGGAAGGATCGCGCTCTAGCATGGGGGCCTATGGACCAGTATCGCGGCAACAGCGTCGCCGTCATCCTTCCCTGCTACAACGAAGCGCCGGCCATCGCCAGCGTCGTGGCGGGGTTTCGCGCGGCTTTGCCGGAAGCCACGATCTATGTGTTCGACAACGACTCGAGCGACGGCACCGCCGAGGTGGCGCGGACCGCCGGCGCAACGGTGCTGACGGTCAAGCACCGCGGCAAGGGCAATGTCGTCCGGCGCATGTTCGCCGATGTCGAGGCCGACATCTACCTGATGGCCGACGGCGACGGGACGTACGATCCGGGTGCGGCGCGGGCGATGATCGAGGCGCTCCTCGCCGGAGGCCTCGACATGGTGGTGGGCTGCCGCGCCGCGGAGGCCGGCGGCGCCTACCGGGCCGGCCACCGCACCGGCAACCGGGCCCTCACCGGCGCCGTGTCGCGCATTTTCGGCGACGGATTCACCGACATGCTGTCAGGCTATCGGGCACTGTCGCGGCGCTACGTCAAGTCTTTCCCGGCTCTCAGCAAGGGGTTCGAGATCGAGACCGAGCTCACCATCCATGCGCTCGAGCTGCGCGCCCCGCACGGCGAGCTGATGACGGCCTATGGCGCCCGGGCCGCCGGGACGCGGAGCAAGCTCAGCACCTGGAGCGACGGACTGCGCATCCTCGGCACCATCCTGCGCCTCCACATGCTGGAGCGGCCGCTGGAGTTCTACCTGACGCTGGCGTTTGCAGGCTTCCTGGTCTCGCTCGGCCTTGGCGTGCCGGTGATCATCGAATACCTGCAGACGGGCCTGGTGCCGCGCTTTCCCACCGCCATCGCCGCGGTCGGCTTCATGCTGGGGGCAGCCCTCTGCGCCGCCTGCGCCATCATCCTCGACAGCGTGGTGACCGGCCGGCGCGAGGCCAAGCGGCTCGTCTATCTGGGCATTCCTGCCCCGCGTCCCCGCGATTGAGCGGGCGATTGCGCCCGGCCGGCTCAACCTTTATGACGCCAGCGGCGTTGAGGAACGCCACAAGGATGTCCCCCGTGAACGCAGCCGCCCTCCGCAAGTTCTTTCTGTTCGGCATCGCCGGCGGCGTCGGCTTCGTCGTCGACACGGCCGTGCTCTACGCGCTCAAGGGCGCGCTCGGGCCGTATGGCGCCCGCGTCATCTCGTTCCTCGTGGCGGTGGTCGCCACCTGGCTGATCAACCGCTCCTTCGCCTTCAGGGCGCAGCGTGGCGAGCACCTGCCGATCTGGCGCGAGTTCCTGCACTATCTGGGCGCGATGATCCTGGGCGGCGCCGTGAACTACGCCGTCTATGCCGTCCTCGTGGCCACGATCCCGCTCTTTGCCGAATACCTGATCCTCGCCGTCGCCGGCGGCGTCGCGGCCGGCATGGTGGTGAACTTCCTGCTGGCCGACAAGCTGGTGTTCAAGCAGCGCGTGCCGCCGCAGTCGGTTTGAATCGCGCGGGCGCGGAAAGCGGGAATCCAGGCCAGGTTCTCGGACGTCCAAAAGCGCAGTCGGGATTCCCGCTTCCGCGCGAATGACGTCCTGGACCTCTTTCGACGATCCGGTGGAGTCCGCTCTAAAGCTGGGTCGACAGACCCGGCGCCACGCCGCCCATGATCGAGAGCAGGGCTTCGAGCTGCGCCTTCTTGAGCGGCGTCCAGGCCGCGGTCCGGCTGACGATGAGGTTGGCCTCGCTCTTCATGATCAGGCCGTCCTCGAGCACGCGCAACGCATTGGCCGCGAGCGTCTCGCCCGACGAGGTGATGTCGACGATGAGGTCGGCGGCGCCGGCCGCGGGAGCAGCCTCGGTGGCGCCGGCGCTCTCGACGATGCGGTATTCGGCGATGCCCCAGTCGGCAAAGAACCGCCGTGTCAGGTGCACGTATTTGGTGGCGACGCGCAGCCAGCGGCCGTGGCGCAGGCGGAAATCCGAGGCGACGTCGGCGAGATCGACCATGTGGGTCACATCGATCCAGGCGTCGGGCACGGCCACCACGACATCGGCCTGGCCGAAGTTCAGCGGCTTGGCCATCAGCACCTTGTCGGCGCCGCGCTCGGCCGTCTCGTGGATCAGGTCGGAGCCGGTGACGCCGAGGTCGACCGCCCCCATGATCAGCGAGCGCGCGATCTCTGCCGCCGGATAGAACCGCACGGAAATGCCCTGCTGGTTCTTGATCGTGCCGACATAGGAGCGGGCACCGCCCGGCCTGAGGATATTGAGGCGGGACTCACCGAAGACGCGGCGTGTCTCTTCCTCCAGCCGGCCTTTGCTCGGCACCGCCAGAACGAGGTTCTCGTCGTCAGCCATGGATACGCCGCGCCTCCTGCTCGAGCCGTTCGGTCCACAGCGCGCAGCCGGAAGCGGTGATCGGCGACTTGGCGCCTAGCCGGTCCAGCAGGCGATCGTACTCGCCGCCCGAGGCAAGGATGTCGCCCTCCTCGCCGGTCATCTCGAAGACAACGCCGGTATAGTAGTCGAGGCGCGGCGAGAAGCTCGCATCGAACGTCACGGTGGCTTTCGGTGACAGCGCGATCAGCGCCGCGGCGTGCGACCGCACCTCGGCCAGCGGCGCCTCGAGGTCGATCCCCGCCTGGCGCGTCATCTGGTAGATGCGGTCGAGCGCACGCTGGGGCTGATCGGCCACGGCGAGATAATCGACGAGCAGCTGCACCATCTCGTCGGGGATGGGCACGGCGTCGAGCGCCTGCTTTTCGATATAACGCTCGGCGATCTCCTCGGGCAGCCGCGAGCCGACGAGGCTCAGCCCCGACTGCAGCATGTTGTCCGTAACGATCTCGATGATGCTCTCATGCGCGTCCGGCGCCGCTCCGGCAGCGCGATTGTCGGGATTGGTCAATCGTTCCATCAGCCGGCCGAGCGCCACCGGATGGCCGAAGCGATGGCGGATACGCGCCTGCCACTGCGGCGAGATGCCCATGGCGGCGAGGAACGCCTCGAACAGACCCACGCCGCCGAGCCGGAT
>JBQCIY010000200.1:0-5261 GCA_051953275.1 Devosia sp.
TGATAGACGTTGGCGAGCGTCTGCGCCTCGACGCCCTGCGTCGCATCGACCACCAAGAGGCTCCCCTCGACCGCCGCGAGCGAGCGGTTGACCTCGTAGGCGAAATCGACATGGCCGGGCGTGTCGATGAGGTTGAGGACGTATTTCTCGCCGTTCTGCGCGGTGTAGTTGAGGCGCACGGTCTGCGCCTTGATGGTGATGCCGCGCTCGCGCTCGATGTCCATCGAGTCGAGCACCTGCTCCTTCATCTCGCGCGCCTCGAGGCCGCCGGTCATCTGGATCAGCCGGTCGGCGAGCGTCGATTTCCCGTGGTCGATATGGGCCACGATGGAGAAATTGCGGATATGGTCGAGCGGGGTGGTCATCTGGCCTGGATCGGGGAAAGCGCTGGGGCGCCTGATATCAGGCCGCACAGCGCGGCGCAAACGTGGTTTACCGGCGGTTAAGTCGCGATTTCGGGGCCGCGGGTGAACTGCGGTGGCCCGCCGCCCGTATTGTCTGCGGAAAGGAGATCGGCGATGGACGGCACGACCGGAACGGCGTGGGTGACGGGCGCCGGCAGCGGCATCGGGCGGGCGCTGGCGCGCCGGCTCGCCGAAACCGGCTGGACGGTGGCGGTGAGCGCCCGCACGGCGCGCGACCTCGATACGCTGGCCGCCGAAGTTCCCGGCCGGATCACGGCGTTCCTGCTCGACGTCACCGACGCCGCGGCCTGCGTGGAGACCGGACGGCAGATCGAAGCGAGCCTCGGGCCGGTCGATCTCGCGGTGTTCAACGCCGGCTCGTATTTTCCGACCACGGCCGAGGATTTCTCGGTGGCGAACTTCAAAAAGACCGTGGACGTCAACCTGATGGGGGAGGTCAACTGCATGGGGGCCGTCGTGCCCTCGATGCTGGCCCGCCGTGCCGGCCATATCGTGCTGATGGGCTCGCTCACCGGCCTCGTCGGCCTGCCGACCGCCGCCTCCTACGGCGCGACCAAGGCGGCGCTCAACAGCATCGCGCAGGCCTTCAAGCCGGATTTCGAGCGCTTCGGCATCACCATCTCGGTGATCAATCCGGGCTTCGTGAAGACGCCGCTGACCGACAAGAACCGCTTTCCAATGCCGTTCCTGATCGGCGTCGACGCGGCGGTCGATCACATCATGCGCGGCATCGAACGCCAGCGCTTCGACATCAGCTTTCCCTGGCAGATGTCGTTCCTCGTCCGGCTGCTGGCGGCTCTGCCCGACTGGGCGAAGTTCGCCATCACCCGGCGCATGCTGCCGCGCTAGTCGACGACGGTCGTTGCAACCCGGGCGGCTGCCGGCTTGCGCGCCAGGTACGGCACGCCCTTGAGCCACAGCTTCAGGGCCTCCCAGTGGATCGCGGCAGTGACCTTGAGCGTCATCAGCGGATAGGCGAACAGGGCGCGGCGCAGCGTTCGATCGCTGAGCTCCTGGCGGGCGCCGGTGAAGCTGGCGCGCAGCAGCAGGCCCTCGCGATCGGTCTCGCTGATGCCGATCAGAACGCGCTCCCCCGGCGGTTCGATGTCGAAGCGGTACACACAGTCCATCGGCACGAACGGCGAGACGTAGAGCTCCTTGCCGCAGGCCTGCTCGACGCGGCGCTCGCTGCCGGCGGCGACCCGCATGACGTAGGTGCGCTTTTCGCCGAACGTGTTGTGCACCTCGTAGAGGATGGCGCGCAGCACATCTCCGTCGGTGCAGAAGTAAACCGTCAGCGGGTTGAAGACGTAACCGAAGATGCGCGGATAGCAGAGCACCCGGATCGCCGGCCGGGCAAGCCTGATCCCGGCAGCGGCCAGCTGCGCAGCAACCCAGGGGCCGATGTCGCCATCGCCTGCGCCGTGGTCGCGATCGAAAAACGAAAACACCGCGGCCCGGTTGTGGCCGAACAGCCTGAGCCGGTCGAGCGAGGCGAGCTCGTCGAGATCGATCAGCAGCGAGAACACGCGATAGCTGAGCCGGTGCCGCCGGGGCCGGAGCCGGCTGTGCGTCACGACGCCGGCATAGAGCGCGGACCTCATTCGGCGGCCTCGAGCACCGGCCGCACTGCGATGCGCGACGACTCGCCGGGCACGGTCCAGGGCCGGCGGACGCCACCGACGCCTTCGGCGGCGGCGAGCCCAGCCTGCAGGGCGTCCTCGTGGAAGCCATGCCCGAAATAGCTGCCGGCGAACCAGGTGTGCCGGTTGCCCTGCAGCCGCCACAGGTCCTGCTGCGCCTCGACCGCTTTGCGGTCGAACAGCGGATGCGTGTAATGGAACGACCGGATGAATGCCTCCGGGGCAATGTCGCGCGTCGGGTTGAGCGTCACGAAGATCGGGTGCGTCCGGTCGAGGTTCTGCAGCAGGTTCATCCAGTAGGTCACGCACAGTGGCCGGCCGGAGCTCGAGCCGCTGTCGCCGATATAGTTCCAGGCCGACCAGACCGCCTGCCGCTTGGGCATCAGCGATACGTCGCGATGCAGCACCGCCTCGTTGTCGGTGTAGCTGAAGGCGCCGAGCAGGGCGGCCTCGGTCTCATCCGGATCGGCCAGCAGCCGCAACGCCTGGTCGGCATGGGTCGCGACCACGATGTCGTCGAAGCGATCGCGCTGGCCGTGTGCATCGATGACGGTCACGCCTCCATATTCACGCCGTATCTGGGCGGCGCCGGCCCCGAGCCGTACCTCACCGATGCTTGCGAGCATGCGCTTCACATATTCGATGCTACCGCCCCTTACCGTCTGCCAGATCGGCCGGTGCACGAGCTCGAGCAGGCCATGCGACATGAAGAAGCGCACGAAGGCGAACAGCGGATAGGCGCGCATCTGCTGCGCCGTCGTCGACCAGATCGCAGCGCCCATCGGCAGCAGGTGGTCCTCGACGAAAGCTGCCGAGTAACGGCCGCGATCGAGGTAGTCGCCCAGCGACAGTTCGCTGAGGCGTTGGTCGCGGAGCAGGGCCGGCGCGGCCGAATAGAACCGCACGATATCGCGCAGCATGGTCAGGAACCGCCAGTTCACCACATTCTCGCGCTGCCCCAGCATCGCGCTGAGCCCGGTCGAGCCGTATTCCAGCCGGCCGCGGTCGAGCGAGGCGGCAAACGACATGTCGGTATCGACCGTGGCGACGCCCAGATGTCGGAACAGCGCATCGAGGTTGGGATAGTTGTTGCGGTTGAAGACGATAAAGCCGGTGTCGACGGGCGTCAGCGTCGCCCCGGTCGGCACGAGAACGGTGTTCGAGTGGCCGCCCGGCCGGCTTTCAGCCTCGTAGAGCGTCACGCGGTGCCGTCCGGCGAGGAGCCAGGCCGCCGACAACCCCGCAATGCCGGAGCCGATCACGGCCACGTTCCGGGACTGAGGAGATACGCCAGATCGATAATCGGTTCGCACCGGGGTCGTCCTGCTGCTGGTTGTACAAGCAGATACGGACGCCTGCCAAAATCGGATGTATGTCTGGCGAGATTTTTCCTCTCCTGGAGGTGATCCGGCCGGCAAAACGGGCCGTAACACCTGCCATGAGCCTGGAGATTTCCCCCGCCGCCGCGTCGTGGCAGAAGAGGTTTCCCGCCGCCGTGCGCCTGGCGTCCGGCGGCAAGCGCAGCAAATCAATGGGCGTTATGCCGAGCAGCGAAGCCGAAATCGATATGTCCGCGCTCCTGGCGCGGATCGGGCGGACGCACGACGTCGCCGATTTCGAGCTGCTGTTCCGGCACTTTGCGCCGCGGGTGAAGGCATACATGGCGCGGACCGGCAGCGCCGCGGCCGCCGAGGAACTGATGCAGGAGACGATGGTCGCGGTCTGGAACAAGGCGGGACTCTACCACCCGGACAAGGGGGCGGCCTCGACCTGGATTTTCACTATTGCGCGGAATTTGCGCATCGACGCCTTTCGCCGCGAGCGTCACCCGGAATTCGACGAGAACGACCCGGCGTTCCACCCCGAGATCGAGCCGGCGGCCGACGATCGCCTCGAAGGCGAGCAATCCGCCAGGCTGATGCGCGAAGCGCTGACCACCCTGCCGCCCGACCAGGCCGAGGTGCTGCGCCTCGCTTTCTTCGAGGACAAATCGCAAAGCACCATCGCCACCGCCCTCGGCGTGCCGCTGGGCACCGTCAAGTCGCGCATGCGCCTGGCCTTCGCCAAGCTGCGCGGCGTCGTCGAGAGTTCGGGAGGCCGCTTGTGAGCCCACGCCATCACGTCGCCGACGATCTGCTGCTGGACTACGCATCCGGCGCCCTCGCGGAGGGCTGGAGCCTTGCCGTCGCAACCCACCTGTCGCTGTGTCCGCAATGCCGGGCGCGCCTTGGCACCGCCGAAGCCGCAGGTGGGCAACTCATGGAAACGGTGCGGCTCGAGCCGGCAGCCGACTCGTGGGTGGCGGTGCGGGCCCGGCTCGGGGCACCCGAAAACCTGGCCGCGACCCCGCCGGCGAGCGCGGTTCTGCCCAAGCCACTGCGCGACTACATCGGCGGCGATCTTGAGGCCATCCGCTGGAAGGCGATCGGCACGGCCGGCGCGCAGGCGCGGCTGCGCACCGCCGACGGCAGAACGCAGGTGCGGCTGCTCAAGATTCCCGCCGGCCAGCCGGTGCCCGAACATTCGCATCGCGGCCGCGAGCTGACGGTGGTGCTGTCGGGCGCCTTCCGCGATGGCGACATGGTGTTCGCCCGCGGCGACATGGAAGACGCCGACGAGGAGACGCAGCACATCCCCACCGCGACGCCGGAGGCCGACTGCATCTGCCTCGCCGTCACCGATGCGCCGCTCCGCTTCACCAGCTGGGTGGTGCGTCTGGTCCAGCCCGTTCTGGGAATTTGACCGGTGCGCTTCGTCATCGCCTATCTCGCCACCGGTGTGGTCTTTCTCGGGCTCGATGCGATCTGGCTGTCGCAGGTGGGGCTCGGCCTCTACCGCCGCGAGATCGGCGCGCTGCTGCTCGAGCAGCCGAACCTGCCGGTGGCCGGTCTGTTCTACCTGCTGTTCGTCGCCGGCATCGTGCTGCTGGTGGTGCAGCCGGCCGCCGCCGACGGCGACTGGCTGGCGGCGCTGTGGATGGGCGCGCTGCTCGGCCTTGTCGCCTACGGCACCTACGACATCACCAACCTGTCGACGCTGCGCGGCTGGTCGCCGACCATCGCCGCGATCGATGTGGCCTGGGGTGCGGCGCTGACCGCAGTCGCGTCCCTCGCCGGCTTCCTTGCGGTCTCGGCGTTCGCCGCGAACTGAGGCGCCTGTCGCTGCATCAGTTATAGCTGATCGTCACCACCAC
>JBQCIY010000201.1:0-7498 GCA_051953275.1 Devosia sp.
AGCGGGTCCATCCACGGATAATGCGTGTCATAGACGCCGGCGGACGAGCCGGTGATCAGCACCGCGTCCAGCCGGGCCGGATCCGGCAGCGGCTGGCCATCCGCCAGTTTTACCGTCTCGAAGCTAAAACCCTCCGGCTCGAACAGCCGGTGGAACATGGCGTTGTACGGCCCGAAGCGCTCCCTGAGCGGCTCGGGGACGTCGGTCGGCTGGATCAGTGTGAGTTTCATGCCGAAGAAATGGCGCGCGCTTCTGTGTCGCGCAAGCTGGTTTTCGCTGCAATCCGCTATGTCCGTGGCGCAGATCAGGCCGCGACAAACTTCAGCGCCAGCCCGTCCATGCAGTAGCGGTTGTTGATGGGCTGGTTCGGCACGTCGTGGAACAGATGGCCCAGATGCCCGCCGCAGCGGCTGCAGTGGCATTCGTCGCGGTCCATGCCGAGCGAGTTGTCGTCCATCATCGCGACCGCGTTGGGCAGCGCCTGCCAGAAGCTCGGCCAGCCGGTGCCGCTGTCGAACTTGGTCTTGGAGTCGAACAGCGGCAGGTCGCAGCCGGCACAGACGAACTGGCCAACGCGATGCTCATTGAGGAGCGGCGAGCTGAACGGCTGCTCGGTGCCCTGCCGGCGCATGATATAAAAGGCGTCGTCGCCGAGGATTTTCTTCCACTCCTCGTCGGTGTGGGTCACCGCGAAGGTCCCCGGCACCGGCTCACCCTCGCCCGCCACCGCGTTGCCGAGGAATGTGGTGACAAAGGGCAGCGCGGCCATGCCGGCCACGAGGGCGGTGCCGCCGAGCAGAAGCGAACGTCGACTCATCCTGTCCATTTCCGGTCCCCTTTTCACAGCTACGCGTGTCCTACCACAAGATAGGACACGCGCGCTTCAATTGCATGTGGCGGCGGCGTGAGCGCAGCGCAGGCCGGCTCACTTGGGGAGCAGCACCTTGTCGATGACGTGGATCACGCCGTTGCTCTGGATCACATCGGCAATGGTGACGTCGGCGGTGTTGCCGTTCTCGTCGGTCACAGTGACCTTGCCGTTCGTATCCTTGAGGGTCAGCACGCAGCCGCCGACGGTCTTGACCTTGTGCTCGCCGCCGTCCTGCTTGACCATCATGGCGACGTCGGTCGAGAGCGCCTTGGCGGCGACCACGTGGCACTCGAGGATCTTGACCAGCTTGGCCTTGTTCTCGGGCTTGAGCAGTGTGTCGACGGTGCCGGCCGGCAGCGCGGCGAAGGCCTCGTTGGTCGGCGCGAACACCGTGAACGGGCCCTTGCCCTCGAGCGTCTTGACCAGCCCGGCGGCCTTCACGGCGGCGACCAGCGTGGTGTGATCCTTGGAGTTCACCGCATTCTCGATGATATTCTTGGTCTGGGACATCGGTGCACCGCCGACCATCGGATTGTCGGCGGAGATGGCAATCCCGCCCAGCGAGGAGACAGACAGAACCGTGGCGAGCGCGAGCCCGCGGAGAGCGATCTTCATTTGGATGACTTCCTTCCTTTGAACCGGCTTGTTCCGGCTTGGACAGGCCTAGTTACGGAAGGGCCCGCGAAACGGTTTCGCAAAATGCGTCGCGCAAAAATAAATCCCGAACGGCGATCCAGTGCGAAACTTGTGACCGTACACATTCGTATCGCGCGCCGTCGTGGGAACCGGCAGGGGTCCCGGCGATGCCGAGCCGAGCCCCACTCCCCGCCGGTTCCCCGGGCGCAATGTGTCGTTCGGACACAGCAATGAGACGGCGGAGGCGCACCGAAGCTTGGGGGCGAGGCCGCAAGAATATCTGGCTAGATCCGCGCGGCCTTGCCCGCCGCGACCACCGGTCCTGTCGGTGCGCCGGTCTTGCTGCCGCCCTTGGGCTCGAGCGAGATCGCGAGCGTCGTGCCGGGGCCGAAGCCGGCGAGGATGTCGGGGGCGATCTTGACGTCGACGTTCTGCGTCACCGGGATCACGCCCATCGACCTGGGTGGATTGCTGCCCTCGATGGCCCAGAGCTCGTAGTCCTTGTCGGCCACGGCGGTGCCGGAGATCGTCGTGAGCCGCACCTGCCCCGTCGTGGCATTGTAAAGCGCGACGACGTTCACATCGCTGCCCTGGGCACTGAGCGCCGCGACGAGCTGCACGGCGAATGCATTGGGGTCGGGCCGCGGCATGGCGAGGTCGATGCCGATGGCAACCACCGCCACCGCCAGCGCCGCGGCGCTGAGAGCCCGCCACAGCGCGAGCGAATTCCACCAGCCGCCGCGTGCGGGCTCGGCAAACAGCCGCCGCTCGAGCCGCGGCCATACCGCTGCGGGCGCCGGCGTCTCGGCAAACCCCCAATCCAGTGACGCCAGCCGGGCGCGCCAGAAGCGCAGGTCGGCCCGCAATGCCGGGTCGGCCCGCAGGCGCGCACCGACCGTGGCATGCTCGGCCGGCGTGAGCAGCCCGAGCGCATACTCGGCGGCGAGGAGCTCGTCTTCGTGCTCGCCCGGAATGTTCGCGTCGTCGCTCATGCCGAAAGGCACTCTCTGAGTTTCAACAGGCTCCGGCGGAGCCAGGTTCGCATCGTGTTGAGCGGCACCTTGTGACGGCTCGCCAGCTCCTCGTAACTGTAGCCGTCGAGGTAGGCGCCGCGCACGGCGTCGGCCTTGTCGGCGTCGAGCTGGCCCAGGCACCGGTCGATGCGCGACCGCTCGTCGCGGTCGGCCGCCGACTGTTCGGGGTCGGGGCCGGCATCGGCCACGTCGAGGGCCACATCGATGTCGTCGCCCTGGGGCTTGCGGGCACGCAGGACGTCGAGCGCGTGGTTGCGGGCCACCGCCACAAGCCAGGAGATCGGGCTGAACCCGCCCGGCACGTAACGGTCCGCGCGCTGCCAGATCTTGATGTAAACCTCCTGCAGCGCCTCTTCGGCCTCCGCGCGGTCCTTCAAGATACGCAGCGTCACGCCGTAGAGTTTCGCGCTGGTGCGGCCGTAGAGGTCCTGGAATGCCGCGCGGTCGCGCAGTGCACAGCGCGCGATGAGATCGGCGATCTCGCGGGTGTCGGTCCCCATGACCTCGAAGCTATCTTGAAGCCGCCCGGCTGCCTATCCCCGCGCAAATCCGGAAAAACCGCTTTTCCGACACGGCGGATGCTTTATACGGTTGCGCCCACCAATGAGCCCGCAGCGCAAAATGCCAGATATCGAGTCGTTCTCCCGCGATGCCGCTGTCCTCTCCCAGGCGCTGCCCTACATGCAGCGCTACGAGGGCAAGACCGTCGTCGTGAAATACGGCGGGCACGCCATGGGCGAACTCAGCCTCGGCCAGAGTTTTGCCCGCGATATCGCGCTTTTGAAGCAATCCAAGGTGAACCCGATCGTCGTCCATGGCGGCGGGCCGCAAATCGCCTCGATGCTCAAGAACCTCGGGATCGAGAGCAAGTTCGAAGGCGGGCTGCGCGTCACCGACGCGCGCACGATGGAAGTCGTCGAGATGGTGCTCGCCGGCTCCATCAACAAGGAAATCGTCGCCCTCATCAATGCCGAGGGCGAATGGGCGATTGGGCTATGCGGCAAGGACGGCAACATGGTCTTTGCCCGCAAGGCCAGCAAGACCGTCAAGGACCCCGGCAGCAACATCGAGCGTGTGCTTGACCTGGGCTTTGTCGGCGAGCCGGTCGAAGTCGACCGCACCCTGCTCGACCTCCTGGCCCGCTCCGAGATGATCCCGGTGATCGCCCCGGTGGCCCCCGGCCGCGACGGCGCCACCTACAACATCAATGCCGACACCTTCGCCGGCGCCATCGCCGGCTCGCTCGGCGCCAAGCGCCTGCTGTTCCTGACCGACGTCGACGGCGTGCTCGACGCCAACAAGAAGCTTATTCCAGAGCTCACCATGCGCGACGCACGGGCGCTGATCGCCGACGGCACCATCTCGGGCGGCATGATCCCCAAGGTCGAGACCTGCCTCGAAGCACTCGAGAACGGCGTCGAGGGCGTGGTGATCCTCAACGGCAAGACCCCGCACGTCGTGCTGGTCGAGCTCTTCACCGAACACGGCGCCGGCACGCTGATCGTGCGCTGACGCCGCCTTGCCGCCTCACACCTTGCCGTGCCGCCTGAGCAACTCGGCGGTGGCCTCGTCCTGCACCCGGAGCGTGTCGTGCATCACCGCGATCACGGTGCGCAGCTCGGCCTCGCTGTATTTGGCGAGGATCTCGGCGCCGCGGTCGCGCATCGGCAGGTAGGCATCGGCCGTTACCTTCATCGTCTCCTCGGCCGCCTCCACCAGCACCTTGCGCCGGTCGGTCGGGTCGGCAGTGCGCCGCAGGAAGCGCCGCTTTTCGAGCCGGTCGATGAGCGCCGTCACCGCCGCTGGCGTCAGCCGGGTGTGTTTGGCGATGGCCGTTGCGGTCTTCGGCCCATCCCACAGGAAGCTCAAGGCGAGGCGCTCCGTCGCCCCCAGCCCATAAATTTCGCCCACCGCCTCGTCGTATTTCTGCGTCGCGTCCTGGAAGCGGACCACGGCCCGGCCAAGCTCGTCGATCAAAGCGGCTTTGCTGTCACTTGACATTCTTGTTCGATCATCTAATTATTAGACCATCTAATAATCAGATGGTCTCACAAATGTCCAACATCAATGCCACCCCGGCAAGGGGAAAAACCAATCGCCCACATATTGCCATCGCCGGCGCCGGGATCGGCGGGCTGGCAACGGCGCTGTCGCTGCGGCAGCGCGGCTTTGAGCCGGTCGTGTTCGAGAAGAAATCAGCCGACCAGATCCGCACCGAGGGTGTGTTCCTCACGCTCGCGCCCAACGGCGTGAACGCGCTGCGCACCCTTGGGCTCGCCGATCCGGTGGTCGGGGCCGGCCTGCTCACCCGGGGCCTCGCCATGTTCAACGAACGCGGCAAGCAGCTCACGATCATGGATTACGGCAGCCACCGCGCCCGGTTCGGCGCGCCGTCGGTCACCATTCGCCGCGGCGCCCTCGGGGCGGCCCTGCTCGATGCGGCGCTGGCGCACGGGATCGACCTCCGTTTCGGCCGCGGCATCGGAGCAATCGACGAGCACCGCGACGGGGTCGAAATCGACGGCGAGCACTTCGACGCCGTGATCGGCGCCGATGGGCTGCGCTCGCGCGTTCGGGCGCTGGTGTTCCCGGAGCTGCCGCAGCCGCGCTACTCGGGGCTGATCGGCACCGGCGGCGTGACCTTCGTCGACGGCATCAAGCCGACCAACGGCCTGATGAACATGACCTTCGGCAAGAAGGCGTTCTTCGGCTACCTGGCCGAGCCGGGCCAGCCGGTGATGTGGTTCAACACCTACCCGGCCGATGAGACCCGCTCCGGCCCGGTCACCGATCCACGCGGCTATGCCCGCTTCATTGAGGGCCTCCACCGCGACGATCCGCTCGACAACGCCAGGATTCTCGCCGGTGTCGAAGCGATCGACCGGCACTACCCGATCTACGACATGCCGGAGTTGCCGCACTGGTCGAAGGGCCGGGTGCTGCTGCTGGGCGATGCCGCGCATGCGGTGGCGCCGCATTCCGGCCAGGGCGCCTCGATGGCGATCGAGGACGCGCTGGTCCTGGCCGCTGCGCTCGACGGCAGCGACAACATCGAGTCCGCCTTCGCCCGGTTCTATTCGCTGCGGCAGGCCCGAACGCAGCGGGTCATCGCTATCGGCCGCATGGCGGGGTCGCAAAAGCATGCGCAAAGCTGGCTGCAGCTTCGCATCCGCGACCTGCTGCTGCCGCTCTTCATGCCGATGGGGGTCAAGGCGCAGGAGGCCATCTTCCGCTTCCGGGTCGACCAAAATCCACTGGCGTTGCCGGTCCAATAAGAAACCAACATGGCGCACGCCCGTTCTTCCGTGATCGCAACGGAGGGTGTGCGCCATGCCCACCACGCAACTGCCCGAGACTAAGGAAAAAGCGGCCCAGATCAGCCGCAAGATCACAAATTCGCGCCCGCTCAAGCGCGACAAGGATGCGCCGGAAAACCAGGTCAGCGGCGGCTTCAACCAGAAGAGCCACCAGGAAATGGCCGACCAGCCGCGCCCGGAAGAGAATTCCGCCACCGAGGGAGACGGCCAGTGAGTCCGACCAGCCATCACCACACCGGCCACGACCATGCCCACGGCGAGAAATGGTCACAGGACGTCACCGAGCATTCCGACGCCATGGATCTCGAGGAGCACATCTTCGAGTCGGACGATCCGCACAGGATCGCGCTCAGCCTCAAGCATTCGGCCGAAGCGTCGCACCGGCGCAAGTCGGAGCCTTACCAGTCGGCAATGTCGATGCTGACCTTCTACATCAACCGCGCCGGCCATAACCTGCCGGCCAAGCGCAAGAAGGTGCTCGAGGACGCCAAGGACGAGTTGCGCAAGGTCTTCGGCCGCGAGGACTGAGCGCGCATCCTGCGGCAAACGAATCGATGCCGCGCCGATCGGCTTCTGGCACAATGGGGGTATGACCGCTGCCGACCCGTCCCGCCCCGCCTTCACCCCCGCGTTCGCTCACGTCACCGACTGGGTGTTCGACCTCGACAACACGCTCTATCCGAGGGAGTGCAATCTGTTCGCGCAGATCGACCTCAGGATCAGCGACTACATGGCGGCGGTGACGGGCCTCCCCTACGCCGAGGCCCGGGCGCTGCAGAAGCAGTATTACCACGACCACGGCACGAGCCTGCACGGCCTGATGCTGCACTACGGCGTCGATCCCGACCATTTCCTCAAGACCGTGCACGACATCGATTATTCAGGTGTGCCCGCGCATCCGGCGCTGGTCACGGCGCTTGCGGCGCTGCCGGGCCGGCGTTTCATTCTCACCAACGGTGACGTCGGCCACGCTGCCAATGTTCTTGCCAAGGTCGGTGCGGCGGACCTCTTCACCGATATCTTCGATATCCGCGCCATGGGCTATGAGCCCAAGCCGCTGCCGGTCGCCTATACGCGCTTTTTCGAGCAGCACGGGATCGATGCGAAGCGGGCGGCGATGTTCGACGATCTCGAAAAGAACCTGCGCGTGCCACATGAGCAGGGCATGACCACCGTGCACGTCGTCGCGCCGGAAGACTTCACCCATTCACAGGTCGAGAGCTGGGAGCTCGAACGCAGCGACGCGCCCCACATCCACCACGTGACGGATGATCTCGCCGGGTTCCTCGCGACGGTGATTTGAACTCTCAGTCGGCGCACCTCCCCCCTTGCGGGGGAGAAAGCGAGATAGGACTCAGCGTCTGCTAAGTCCGTCATCGAGCCGGCGGGGGGAGGCAGTCGGCACCGAGCGTGCGTCGCCCCCTCCCTAGCTCCGCTACGAGCCTTCGGCTCCAGCTGCGCTACCCTCCCCGCGTGGGGGAGGGTGACCAACTGCAGCACCTAGCGCAGCGTCACTTCAGGCAAGTTGTACTGCTGGCGCACCACGGCCCAGCCATCCTCGGCGCTGTCGACGACGGTAAACAGCGAGGGGTCGTCGGGCGAGATCGTGCCGGCTTCGGCCAGCGCCTCGAAGTTGATCA
>JBQCIY010000202.1:0-24278 GCA_051953275.1 Devosia sp.
TGACGAGGCCGAGCACGAACACCCGCATCTGCAGCGAGCGCGATTCGATGTCGGGGATGGCACCGATCCCGGCCGCGCTCGACCAGTGGCTGATGGTGGAAAAGAGGCCCTGGGACAATGGCTCGCTCATCAGCCAAATGACATAGATGAATGCCGCCCCGAACAGCGCGCCCCAGTTGTTGCCGGCGCCGCCGACGATGATCATCACCCAGAAAAAGAACGTGTGGTTGATCGGCTGGTAGCTCGAGGGATCGAAGATCTGGCTGAGGGTGACCAGCATGCCGCCGCCCAGTCCCATCAGCACCGATCCGAGCACGAAGATCTCGAGCTGCCGGCGCGTCACATCCTTACCCATCGAACCGGCCGCGATGTAGTTGTCCCGGATGGCCCGCATCATGCGGCCCCAGGGGCCGGCATAGGCGCGGCTGACGAGGAAGAAGGCGACGACGAGGAAAACCACGGTCAGTGCGATGAAGCCGAGTCGCGCATAGATGAAGGAGTTGTCGATGCTGACGCCCTGCGCCTGCAGGTCCTGCGGCAGCGGCGTCGCCCACGGCACCGGCGACACGGTGAGCGTGCCGCGCGTCAGCCAGTCCATGTTCTTGACGAAGTTGCGCAGGATTTCCGAGATGCCGATGGTCGCAATCGCGAGGTAGTCGGTCCTCAGGCCCAGCGTGACCTTGCCGATGATCCAGGCGATCACCGCCACCACGGCGGCGCCGACCACCCAGCCCAGCACCGGGTTGAGCCCCAGCCCGCCGATCCAGCCGCTCTTGGCCTCGATATACTGCGCCGCCGGATCGAGCTGCGAGCGGTAGAGTACATAGGCGATGAACCAGCACACGACGACCAGCGTCGACTTCCACGCGCCCTTGATGCCCAGCTTGTCGGAATGCCGCGCGCCCCAGACCAGCAGCGCCCCCGCGAGGAACGCGATCAGCGCCCGGCCCAGCAGCATCGGACCGTCCGAACCCCAGAAGTCCGGCTTGACCGGGAACGACACGAACACCGTCGCGGCGCCGGCGACCATCAAGAAGCCCATGACGCCGAAGTTGAACAGTCCGCCATAGCCGAACTGGATATTGAGCCCGAGCGCGATCAGCGCATAGGCGATCGACTGTGCGAGGAGCAGCGTGATGTTCTGCGGCCCCTGCCACAACCCCACAAGGAAGATGAAGACCACCAGGCCCACATAGGTCAGCATCGTGCGGCGGGTCGCGCTCATGTCGAGGCTCCCTTGAAAATGCCGGTCGGCCGGTTGAGCAGGGTGATGACGAGGATCACGAACGCCACCGTCAGCTTGTATTCGGGCGGCACCAGCGACAGCGTGTCGGGGAACGTCCAGCCGTTCGGCAGGTACGCCTCGAACGGCCTCAGAACGGCAGTCCAGTTGAACACCGCCAGCGCCTCGGCGAAGCCGATCAGCATACCGCCGGCGATGGCGCCGTACGTGTTGCCGAGGCCACCCACGATCGCCGCCGCAAAGATCGGCAGGATGATGTTGAAGGCGAGGTCGGGCCTGAGGTTCACGTCGAGCGCCAGCATCGTGCCTGCGAGGCAGGCCAGCGCACCGGCGATGATCCAGGTCACGATCACCACGAGCTGCGTATTGATGCCCGAGACCTGCGCCAGGTCGGGATTGTCCGACATCGCGCGCATGCCCTTGCCCAACCGCGAGCGGGTCAGGAAGTAGTGCAGCGCCAACACGACGATCGCCGTCACGATCCACATCATGATCTGCGGCTGCGAGATGACCAGCGGTCGCGTGCCGCCCAGCGCCGACAGGTCGATGCGGTAGATGACCTTCTCTTCGCTGCCGACAAAGAAGTTCTGCGTGCTGGAGCCGAAAACCAGCCGCACCAGGCCTTGGAGCATCAGTGTCACGCCGATCGAAGCGATGAGCAGCGTGACCGGCTTCGCACCGCGTCGCCTAAGTGGCGCGTAGAAGCCCCAGTCGAGAAACAGTGCCATCCCCGCCGTCAGCGCCATGGACACCGGCAGCACCACGAAACCGAGCGGGATCGGCAGCACGATGCCCATCGCCGCCAGCGCCGTCGCCATCACCCAGGCGAAATACGAGCCCGCCGTCATCATGTCGCCATGCGCGAAATGCGCAAAGCGCAGGATGCCGAAGATCAGCGTCACGCCGATGGCGCCGAGCGCATAGACCGAGCCGGTCACGAGCCCGGGCACCATCACCTTGTTGAGAAAGAAGATGAACTGATCCACCGGGCTAGCCCCCCAAAAAGCTCTTCGCGACATCGGGGTCGGCGATCAGCTCGGGCCCGGTGCCGGTGAAGCGGTTCTGCCCCTGCGCCAGAACGAAGCCGCGCGATGCGAACGCCAGCGCTTGCCGCGCATTCTGCTCGACCATCAGGATCGCCACGCCCGCCTTGTTGACCGCGACGATGTGCTCGAAGATTTCGAGCACATAGCGCGGACTGAGGCCGGCCGACGGCTCGTCGAGCATCAGCAGCCGGGGCTTGCTCATCAATGCCCGGCCCATGGCGACCATCTGGCGCTGCCCGCCGCTGAGCTCGCCCGCCTGCTGCCGCCGCTTCTCCTTGAGCACGGGGAACATGTCGTAGATTTCGTTGAGCGTCCCGGAGATGTCGTCGCGCCGGATGAAGCCGCCCATCTCGAGGTTCTCTTCGACCGTCATCGACGTGAAGACGTTCCGCTCCTGCGGCACGAAGCTCAGCCCCATCGGCACCAGCTTGTCTGGCAGCGAGTTGGCGATTTCCTTGCCCTCGAACAGCACGCTGCCGGAGGTGACTTTCAGGAGCCCGAAGATCGCTTTGAGCGTCGTCGACTTGCCGGCGCCGTTGGGTCCGACGATCACGCCGATGTCCGATTGTTCGATCGAGATATTGACGCCGTTGAGGATCGGCACGCCACCGTACCCGCCAACCACGTTCTTGACTTCGATGATCGGCATCAGTGGGCGGCCCCGTATGCTGGTCGCATGGTGTGCTGCATTCCGTAGGTCATTGCGCGGCGACCGGTGAGCCGAAATAGGCTTCGATGATCGCCGGATTGGCGCGTATTTCGGCCATCGGGCCTTCGGCGATCTTTTCCCCCTGGGCCATCACGATCACTGGGTCGCAGAGGCGCCCGATGAGGTCCATATCGTGCTCGATGACAAAGAAGGTATAGCCGAGCTCGCGGTTCATGCGTTCGATATTGGCCGCGAGATCCTGCAGCAGCGTGCGGTTGACGCCGGCCGCGACCTCGTCGAGCAGCACCACCTTGGCATCGACCATCATTGTGCGGCCGAGCTCGAGCAGCTTCTTCTGTCCGCCCGACAGGTTGCCCGCCAGCTCGTTCTTGACGTGCCCGAGCTTGAGGAAATCGATGACGTCGTTGGCCTTCTGCTTCACCTGGAGATCGCGCTCGCGCACGACGCCGGGCATGAACCAGCTCGTGAAGATGTTTTCGCCCGGCTGGTCGCCCGGCACCACCATCAGGTTCTCGAGCGCCGTCATGTTGGAGAATTCATGCGCGATCTGGAACGTGCGCAGCATGCCCCGGCCGAACAGCTCATAGGGCGGCAGTCCGGTGATGTCGGCGCCGTCGAACAGGATCCTGCCGCTATCAGGAACGATATTGCCGGCGACGAGGTTGAAGAGCGTCGACTTCCCCGCGCCGTTCGGGCCGATGAGGCCGGTCACCGATCCACGCCGGACCGTCAGCGAGCAGTTGCGCACCGCCGCGAGACCGCCAAAGCTTTTGCTGACGTTCTGGACGTCGATAACTGCGTCGATGGCCACCCCGCCCCCGCGAAACCCGAACTCCTGACATCCGGCTCTGTTCGCGGCAAAAGGCAGCGCCTCGAGCCCGTCCGGCCGTTTCCGGGACAATGTTCACATGGTGACGTTTGCGTCAACCTTGACCGGACGGTCAAACCGCCGCCAGGACGGCGTCGGCGGTCGCATGGTTGATCGCGAACGGAATGTTGTAGAGCGTCGCCAGACGGGTCAGCGCCTTCACGTCGACATCGTGGGGCAGCGCGGTCAGCGGGTCCTGGAAGAAGATCAGGACGTCCAGCCGGCCTTCGGCGATCATTGCCCCGATCTGCGCGTCACCGCCGAGCGGACCGCTGAGCAGCCGCGTGACCGTGAGCCCGGTACCATCAACGATCCGGCCGCCGGTGGTCCCGGTGCCCCAAAGCTCGTGTTTGGCCAGCGTCTCACGGTTCTTGAGGGCCCAGGCGACGAGTTCGTCCTTCTTGTCGTCGTGGGCGACGAGGCCGATACGAGCCATTTGGTTCTCCGATGCGCTATGGCTCGTTTAGCCCACCGCACCGACGCGCACTAGCTCCTGAGCGCCACCGCCTCGGCAAGGAGAATGCCGATGTCGTCCACCGGCAACCTCGCGCCGGGTCGCAACGGGATCCATCGTACCCGCTTGACCTTGCCATCGTCCTTGAGCAGCGGGCTGTCGAGCTGCTTGCCATCCTGAAATATCAGGGAAACGTGGTCGGTCGCCGGATAAACCGCACAGATGAAGCCGCTCGCATGGTGGAAGTTCACGGTGTTCCACCCGAAGGCCACGCGAGCCCTGAAGTCCGGCCGCATCGCCTGCACCAGCCTCACCAGCTCAAGCGTAAGCGCCCGGACCGCGGGCGCCCGTCGGGCGATCAGTGTTTCAATGTCGGCGTCGGAACTGGGCACGCCCTCTTATCGCATCGGCTCGCGACAGGATCTGTCAGCTTTTTCCTCCGAGGATCAGAATTCTCCCCACTCTTTGTCTACCGCGGCGTTGCCGTGGTTGAGATAGGATGTGGCGGTGCGCACCTTCTCCTGTAGCGCCTTGATGCCCTGGGCCGGCATCCTCTGAGCCGCAGCCGGTTGCCGCACGGCGCGCACTCGCACCGGCTGGGCGGCCGCGGCCTCTTGTGTCGTCATGAATGCATCGACGATCCGGTCGAGTTCGCTCGCCTGCTTCTCGGTCTGCTCGATCGCGGCGTTCGTTTGCTCGACCAGCGCCGCATTGTGCTGGGTCATCTCGTCCATTTGCCGGACCGCCGCGTTGACCTCTTCGATCGACACCGCCTGGTCCTGGCTTTGCTGCGCGATCGAGTCCATCAACTCATTTGAGGAACGGGCTGCCGCCAGCATTGCCGAGAGCTTCTCCGCCGCCTCGGCGACGAACTTGCTGCCGGCTTTCACCTCGGTTCCCGACTGCTCAATCAGTCCTTTGACCTCCGATGACGCCTGAGCCGCCGACTGGGCCAAACGGCGCACCTCCACCGCGACCACGGCAAACCCCTTCCCGGCCTCTCCGGCGCGGGCTGCCTCGACCGAGGCGTTGAGCGCCAGCAGATTGGTCTGGAAGGCGATGTCGTCGATAAGCCCGATGATATTGGAGATCTTGCCCGAGGACTGCGTGATCCGCTCCATGGCATCAGTTGCCTTGAGCATAACGTCACCGCCCTCTTCGGCGGTGCGGGTGACTGTGGCGGCAACCAGCGAGGCCTCCTTGGCACGCTGCGCATTCTGCAGCACCGTACCCGAGAGCTGCTCGATCGTCGCAGCGGTTTCCTCGATGGTCGCGGCCTGCTTGCCAGTGCGCGTGCTGAGGTCGTTGGCGCCGGTCAGGATTTCTGCCGTCGCTGCCTTCAGCGTCTGCGACGTCCCTTTCAGACGACCGACCATCTGCGCCAGATTCTCCGCCACGGCATTGGTCTCGTCCTTGAGCCGGCTGAGCATGCCGTTATAGTTGCCTTCCACGCGCTCGCTGAGATCGGTGTTGGCCAAAGCCGAGAGTACGCCGACGGTCTCGCCAAGCCCGCGCTCGACCGTCTCGATCAGCCGGTTGATCGAGGCCGCGGCGAGGTTGAGTTCGTCATCAGCGAATTTGGCCTTGATCCGGCAGCTGAAATCTCCCGCGGCGGCGCCATCGGCAACCTCTCCGAATGCCTCCCGCACGGTGCGCAGGGTCGCCACATGCTCCATGCGTTCGCGCTCCGATCCCGCCAGCTCCGCTTCGGTCCTCGAAGCCATCGTGAGGGCGCTTCCTCGAAAGGTTTCGATCGTTCTCGCCATTTCGCCGATCTCGTCGGAGCGGGCGATACTGTTGACCTCCACATCGACCGCCCCTGCACTGATCGCCTTCATAGCGGCGGTCAACCGCGCGATCGGGCCGCTGATCGACCGCGCCAGCAATAGTCCAAGTCCTGCGGCAAGTCCCACGAGCGCGGCACCAGCCAGCAGCATGGTGTTGAGCATGCCAAGCACCGGCGCCAATATTTCGTCGCGGGCCTGCAGGGCGATGACCGCCCAGTTGGTCTTGTCGTAGCTGTAGGGGGCCGCGAGCGCTTCCATCTGCACGCCGCGATAACTGAGCGTCCCTTCGCTCCGCCGTCCAGCCAGCGCAGCGGTGACGACGTCACCACGAATGGGGGTCACCAGCACGTTCGGATCGGTCGTGAGATGCGACTGGGTCCGCATCAGCCCATCGGAACTGACAATAACTTCGTCGCCGGTCTGTCCCAGGCCGTGGATCGCGCTGAGGGTGTCGGAGATCGACTTGGCCGAAAGCTCGAAGACCAGCACGCCGTCGAGCTTGTGGCCGTCGTAGATCGGAGTCGCCATAAAGCTCACCGGCTGCGACGCCGGCTTGTAAAAACTGAAGTCGGCGAAGGCGACCTCTCCAGCCTGGAGTGTGGCCGTGCGATTGATCAGCTTCGCGACGACGCCCTCCGACAGCGGGTTGCCGCTGCCTTTGGTGAAGTCCACCGCAAAATCCGAGTTCTTCTCCACGGAATAAACCAGAACATCCTTCGCATTGAAGAGCAGGATGTCGGCGTAACCCCGGGCCTGCAGCAGTGCCCGCCAGCTCGGATCGAACTGCTTGTGCAGGGCGTCGTAGTCGCCGCCGGTGCCGCTGGACGTATTCTTGAACGCCTGCTGAAGGGCCTTGGTAGCTTCCCCCGTCGCGTCCAATGCAGCAAAAGCCTGCGTCATGGCGCCAATCTGGGCCGTTGTTTCAGGCTCCGCCGCAGACAGCGAAAGGTCTGCCGCGACCGTATTGAAGTAGGATTGCACCTGCTGGACGCCGGATTGAACGGCCGCATCCATGCGCTCCTGCCGCTGTTCGTCGACCATTCGCAGTCCGGCCATGTAACCAGAGCCGCCCACTCCGACGGAAACGAGCAGAGCTGTGACGATCACCACAAGCGGCAGCTTCTGGGCGATCTTCAATTGTGGAAAGATGTTCACTGCGACGCTCCGTCCCCGGTCTCGGGGAGCAGACGATCGCGACCGACGCGATCCGAGTCTTTCCCCAAAAGGCTATGTCTGTCAGGACTATAAGCCGTGTCCGGTGAACACTCCCTTACGGGTCGTCGCTGGCCATCTCGGCCGAAAACGAAAGGCCGCGCCCGGGATGGCAGCACGACTGGAACGATACTCTTGTTTGGAAGGGGGCGCCCTTAGCTCAGTGCGCCGATCACCGCTTCGATGCGCTTCTTCATCGTTCCAGCGTCGAACGGCTTGATGATATAGTTGTTGACCCCGAAGGAGATCGCTTCCTTCACCTGCTCCTTGTCTGAGCGGCCGGTCGCCATAATGAAGGGCATACTCGCAGTCTTGGGATGTTTGCGGATCACGCGCAGCAGTGTGAGCCCATCGATGTCCTCCATGTTCCAGTCTGAAATGATCAGGTGGACATTGGATTTTTCGAGCTTGCCCAGTGCGTCGCGGCCGCTCTTGGCCTCGATGATGTCCTTGAAGCCAAGCTGGGTCAGGATGTACTTGCAGATGCCGCGCATCGACTGCTGGTCATCCACGATAAGAACGCTGACATCACTGGCTTTGGGCATTGTACGCTAGACCTTGGGAGCGCCGGAGGGAACGCAGGCACTTGGGTTGAAGCTAGGCAAAAACCGTTACCATTTCATCAACCACGCCGGTCGCCTTACGCTGCTGTTCTCAATCGGTTGAGAGCATTCGCGAGCTTGGCCGCGATGGCTTCGAGGGGCGCCTGCTCGACCACGGCCCCTTCCTCGAAGGCGACGCGCGGCATGCCGTAAACCAGTGCCGAGGCCGGTGACTGGCCGACGGTATAAGCGCCCCGATCGCGCATCAGCTTCAGGCCACGAGCGCCGTCGCGACCCATTCCGGTCAGGATCGCTCCGACAGCCATCGGGCCGACCACATTGGCCACCGACTCGAACAGCACGTCGACGCTCGGGCGGTGGCCGGAGGTCAATTCGTCCTGCGTCAGCCGGCACTTCAACTGGCCAGAGCTCTTTTCTACCCTGAGATGCCAATCGCCACGTGCAACATACGCCTTGCCGGTCTCGATCGGCATGCGGTCTTCCGCCTCGATGACGTTGACCTCGCTCAGCTCGTCGAGACGGGCGGCGAAGCGGCTGGTGAAGCCCCCCGGCATATGCTGGGCGATGACGATCGGCGGACAATCCGGCGGCATTTCGCCGAGGACGACCCGGATTGCCTCGACCCCGCCGGTCGATGCACCGATCGCAATCAGCGACCCGTTCGGCCCTGCGGCAGTACGGAGCCGCGTGGCTGGGACGGCGACAGGGGTTGCGGGATTCCGGGCCGCCCGACCACGTACGTCAGAGGTGGCGGCGGCGCGCACTTTCTCGCGCAGATTGGCGCCGAATGTTTCAAGCCCGCCGGCAAGGTCGGTCGAAGGCTTGGCGACAAAATCCACCGCTCCGAGCTCGAGCGCCAGCAACGTCTCGCTGGCCCCCTTGGTGGTGAGCGTCGAGACCATCACGACCGGCAATGGATGGAGCCGCATCAGCTTGTCGAGGAAAGCCAGCCCATTCATGTTGGGCATTTCGATATCCAGTGTGACCACGTCTGGATTGAGCGACTTGATCTTGGCACGCGCGTCGATCGGGTCCTCGGCCGTCCCGACAACGGTGATGTCTCCATCACGTCCGAGAGTGCGGCTCAGCACCTCGCGGATCAGCGCGGAATCGTCAACGATCAGAACCCTGATGCTCATGCTGCGTCCTTCGCCCGCTCGGCGCGGGACTGATAGATGGTCTTGCCGACCAGGCGGAAACCCGTGCTGCCGGTCCCCAGATTTTCGGAGTGCCCGATATAGAGAAAACCGCCGGGCGCCAGTATCTGGCCGAGCCGACTGAAGACTTCCCCTTGCGTCGGTTTGTCGAAGTAAATTGCGACGTTGCGGCAGAAAATGGCGTCGAACGGCCCTCGCATCGGCCATTGCGGAGTCATCAGGTTGAGCGGCTTGAACGACACCACCGACGCAGCAGCCGGCGGGATGCGCACGCGACCGTCGCTGGTACGGTCGAACAGGCGTGCTCGTTCGGGCGACAGCCCGTTCAGTTCGCTGTCAGGATAGATGCCCGCCGCTGCCTTGGCGATAACCGACGTGTCGATGTCGGTCGCGAGGATCTTGAAGTCCCAGCGCCTGAGATCGGGCCAGGCGTCGAGCAGCGAGAGCGCGATGGTATAGGGTTCCTGACCCGTGGAGCAACCGGCGGACCAGATCCGGAGGCGTTTCGACGACTGCGTCGTACGAGTTCTGATCAACTCGCCGACATGTCCGACGAGGTGGGCGAAGTGATGTTCTTCGCGCCAGAAGCGGGTGAGGTTGGTGGTGAGCGCATTGACGAAATCCTGCGCGTCGTCCGGCGTACCGCGTGTCTCAAGAAAGTCGAGATAGGCGTCGAACGAGGGCAGCCGCATGCCGCGGACGATCTTGCTCAGTCGCGCAATGACCAACGTACGTTTGGCGTCGCTGAGTGAGATGCCGGCCACGTCGTAGAGCCGCTCGCGGATACGCTCGAATTCGCGCTCCCCCAGCGCCAACTCGGTCTGATCCATCATCCCAGTCATCCCCGCTGCTGCCGGCGGGCCGGCAACGTAAGGGCTCGCGTCGCCTCGTCGCCCAAGGCGGCGACGTGCGAATCGAGCCTGCTGATCGCGCCGTTCCCCTCGTCGAGCGCTCCGGCAATCATGGCCGTTTCATTGCTTAGATTCTCTAAATGTCCCCCGAGGCCACCGAGAATATTTTTGAGAGTCTCGGCTTCGGCCAGACCAGTTTCCGATTGCGCCCGGCTGGTGCCGACAAGACTGCGGATCTCGCGCGCCGTCTTCTGCGTCGATTGCGCCAGCATGCGCACTTCGTCGGCGACGACCGCGAAGCCGGCGCCTTTTTCGCCGGCGCGCGCCGCCTCGACTGCCGCATTGAGCGCCAGGAGGTTGGTTCGGAAGCTCACATCCTCGATTGCGGCCACCAGCTTGTCGATCTCGGCGGTCGAGCCATCGACGCCTCCTGCCGCCTTGCTGGTTCGTTCGGCGGCCTGGCTCGCCTCGCCGACGATGGCACGGACCTGGTTCTCGAGCGCTCTTGCCATCTTGGCGTGGTCGCGGCTCCGCAACATCGCCTCGCCTGCGACCTTTGCGCCGGCCCGCGCACCTTCGGCATGCTCTCCGATAGTGCCGACAGCCTGCCGGTACTTGTCGATGGCTCCGACCACAGCCTCGCATTTGCGCTCGAGCATTTCCCGCGCCTCAAGGTGCTCGTCTCGCTCGTCCGTCAGGGCGTTGAGCACGTCCTCCAGTTCTCGCACCTGCGGCACAATGCCGGAATTGATCCGCCGCATCTGCGGCGTCAGCGGCTCGCCTGCAATGATCTTCCCGAGGGCCGACAGGCCGAGGTCCAGGCTCTCGAGGCTTTCGCTCAATGTCCTGAGGCCTGGCGAGGCTTGTAGCGTCCTTGGATCGAAGCGAAAACTGGTGCGGCCTTCCGCGATCGCCGTGGCAAAGGCGTCCAGATCGTCATCGGCGATGTAGGTGCCGGCCGGCACGAACTCCATCACCATCCGGCCTGCGCCGGCCTGCCGCTGCTTCGCCGCATGTCGGATGCCGGCGAGATTGACGAGCTCCTCCGGCGCCACCCCGCCCGAGCGATGACCGGTCCCCAGCAGCACGTCGATGCTGGCGCCCTCGACCGCCCTCGGCTCGAGGGCGAGGAGTCCCCGGCTCGCTCCGAGGATTTCCCCGTCTGCTCCAGCGACCAGAACCGGCTGATTGAGACCGGCAAACGCCGCCTTGAATGGCGTCGCGCGGTCCAGCCGGCCGGCGAGATTGGCGACGATGGCTTCAACGCTCACACCGTCTTCGAGGTCACGGCGACCGGCGGCACCCACTGCCGCCCCCAGCTCGGCAAGCTTGCGCTGCACCTCGCGCTCAGCCTTGGCGGCGAACACCAGGCTCGCACAGATAGCGATGCCCACGAACGACACGACAGTGAGCGCACTCAGCAGCGTCAGCCCCGACAGGGTCAAGCATGCCGTTGCCGCGGCGAGTGCCACGAGCCAGATGGTATCGACGATCAACGCGACTCTGGTGCGGCGCATCCGGATCGAAGGGGTGGCGAGTGCGATTCGACCCTAAAATCCGAATGGTTAACCAAATCTCTATGCCGGCTCAGCCCGGTAGGGATTGGGTTACTTTCGCCAGGTTTTGCACATGAGCCGCGTCCGCCACCGCGGCTTGGATCTAGAACAGCTCAATGTCGTCAGCCACCTGCCTGGGCGCCACGACTGCTGCCCTGCGGCGGCCCACGATCGTGAGTTCTTCCCTCGCCACATTGGCCGCGGCGCTGCTGTCGAGACGCTTAACGAACGCACGGCCTGAGTGCGGCTTGAACATCACGCGCCGTGCAAACGTCCCGCCGACATCCTCGCTTGAGATGGTGTAGCCTTCATTTTCGAGGAACTCGTGCACGAATTCGATGTTCTTGGAGCCCACATCGGTGAGTGCTGAGGCGATCAGGCCGCCACCAAAAATCTTGATCTCGAGGTTGGCTTTCCGTCCGGTGCCACGTTGCAACACCTTGTTGATCAGCTGTTCCATTGCGAAAGCACCGTAGCGGGCCGAGGCGCCGTAGCGATCCTTCGCGCTACCCGACGGTTCGGCCAACAGGAAATGGTTCATCCCGCCCACTCGGGCCTCGGTGTCGCGGATGCAGGCCGACACGCACGACCCCAGGATTGTCGAGAAGGTCAGGTCTTCTTCGTTGCCGACAAGACAATCGCCCTGATGAATTGTCGTCACGACGCCACGGTCGAAGGTCGGAGCGCCGACCCGGCTTGGCTGGATGCTAATTTTAGGTCGCCCCCTGACAAGGTTATCATCAGCATAGAGCGGGATTCCTTAGGGAACTTCTAACCAGTTTCGGCAACCTTACAAAGGCAGTCGCCGAAGCAAGAGTAGCTTTAGATTTCTGCGGTAGTGGTCGGGGACTTCGGGGGTATCACCATCTATGTCGCTGCAGAAGCTCGCACGTGAACTCGACGAAACCGCGCGCCAGACTGCGGCGATGGTTGAAGGCATCAGCGATGCCCTGGAAGTGCTTGCCGACAAGTCGCTGAACTGTGAGCAGGCCAAGCGCAAGGCGGTCACGATGATCGTCAACGCGTTGCAGGGTCAGGATCGGATCGAGCAGCGCTGCCAGAACATGGCCTTGGCAGTTCGGCAGTTCGCGCTGTTGCCGCCGACCGCGCCCGACTCCGACTATGACGAGATCTGGGCAAACCTTGTACTCGATGAATTGCGCGTACCGGCCCTGTCGGGCGTCGCGGCAACTCCGTCCAACGGCGACGTCGACCTGTTCTGATCCAGATTCAATTGGTCGAGCTGACCCAGCGCGAGCTTGGCCTGGTCTGTGAGATCAACAAAAAGGGCGCCGTGGGCGCCCTCGTTTCATCTCGTCCCTGCGGAACTGCCTAGCCGTCGACTTTGGCGCCCGAGACCACCGCATGCAGGTCGATCAACCCGACCATGCGGCTTTCATGTGTCACGATGCCGTTGAGCAATTCGGTATCCATCGTGTTCCCTTCCGGCACGTTGTGGATATCGTTGCGATCGACCGTAAGAATGTCGCTCACTGCATCGACGAGGATGCCCACCCATTTGTCGCCGACTGACATCACGACCACCACATGATTCTTGGTCGGTGAGGTCTGCCCTTCGCCGAAGCGGGCACGCAGGTCGAAGATCGGCACGATCGTGCCGCGCAGATTGATCACGCCGCGTACATATTCGCGGGTATTGGGGAGCGGTGTAGCGCCGTTCCACGCACGAATTTCGCGAACCGTGGTGATTTCGACGCCGTACGTCTGCTCGCCGATCGAGAACGCGATGAGCTGCAGGGAATTCTGGGTAACCTGGGCACCCGTTCCGTAGTCGTCCTTGAGAGCCAGACTATCCATCTTCTGATCCTTCTGCGGCCCGTCCTAGGCCGCGTTCTTGTGCAGCTTGGTCGCCTTGAGACCCTGCACGTCCACAATGAGGGCGACGTTGCCGTCGCCGAGGATCGTGCCCCCGGCGATGCCGTCGATCGACTCGAAGTTTTCCTCGAGGCTTTTGATCACCACCTGCTGCTGACCGATGATGTCGTCGACGATGAGCGCGATCTTCACCCCGCCCTCGGCCTCGCACAGCACGACGAAGCGGTTGCCGAGATCCGCATCGCTCAGCATCTGGAAGCGCGTGGCGAGATCGACCACTTGCACGTATTCGCCGCGTACCCTCAGCACCTTGGCGCCCGAAGGCGCCCGGCCGAAATCGGCCCGCGAGCACTGGATCGTCTCGACGATCGAGCTCAGCGGAATGACATACGGACTGCCGCCAACCTTGACCAGCATCACGTCGAGTACCGCCAGCGTCAGTGGCAGCCTCAGAGTCATGCGCGTACCCTGCCCGGTCCGGCTCTTCACATGCACCGAGCCGCCGATCTTCTTGATGTTGGACAGAACCACGTCCATGCCGACGCCGCGTCCTGAGATGTCGCTGACCGTCTCGGCGGTCGAAAAGCCCGGTGCGAAGATGAGTTGGTCGATCTGCTCGTCCGTCGGGGTCGTATCGACAGCAACGATACCCTTGTTCCTCGCCACTTCGAGCACCCGCTCGCGATTGATCCCACCGCCGTCATCTTCAACGGCGATGAGAATATTGCCACCGGCCTGTTCAGCGGAGAGGCGGATCGTGCCGATTTCCGGTTTGCCAAGCGATTTGCGCTTCTCGGGAGACTCGATGCCGTGGTCGGCGGAGTTCCGGATCATGTGAGTCAGCGGATCGGAAAGCTGTTCGATGACCGTCTTGTCGATCTCGGTCGCTTCCCCGATGGTTTCAAGCTTGATCTTCTTGCCGGTCTTTTGCGCTAATTCGCGCACCAGCCGCGGCATCCGACTGAACACCGATTTGACCGGCTGCGCGCGGATCGCCATCACCGCGTCCTGTAGTCCACGCGTCGTTTGCGCCAGGACTTCGAGGCCGCGCACCAGCTCCTGGTACCGAGCCCTGAGCGTATCGTCCATTTGCTGGGTCAGCATGGACTGCGTGATGACCAGCTCGCCCACCATGTTGACCACGCGGTCGACCTTGTCGAGATCGACCCGGATCGATTGCACGCCGGCGCCCCGGCGATCTTCTGGCCCGGTGCGGCGGTCATCCTCTTCGGCCGCCATGCTCGGCGCCGGGTCGGTCGCGATCTCAGCCGGCTTCAGGAGCTTCGCCACGGGCGCTGCAGGCGCAACCGCCGGAGGCGCACGTTTGGGCATATCCTTCTTAACGGCGTCAGCGAGATCAGCGAAGCTGATCGTCTCCGCCGGCGTTTCCGCAGCGGCTGGCGTCACAATCGCTGCAAGGTCCGCCAGCGATGGCTCTGCCCGGCCGGCAGCCAACCTCGGCGCCAGCGGCACGATCGAGAGATCGCAATTGCCCTCGACGAATTCGAACACTTCAGCGATCTGTGCCGCGGTCGCCGTCGGCGACACCAGCGTCAGGTCCCAGGTGCAGTAGATGCCGAACGGTTCGAAATCGGCGAGTGGCGGAATTTCGTTGAGCCGGGCGACGACCGTGAGCTCGCCAAGATTGGCCAGTTCCCGGAACAGGAGAAGCGGATCGTTGGCGCGGGCATAGAGCTCGCTGTGCGGCGCAAACCGAATTTCCCATTGCGCCTTGTCGGCGACGAGCGGCGCGGCGGCGAAATTGTCGTCCATCGCAGTCTCTTCGGCCGGCGGCACGGGCCCCACTGCCTCTAGATTGACCATGACCGGCACGAAGTCGATGTCGAACTCGTCGACCGGCGGACCGGATTCGTCATCGCCATCAGCGGTGGAGTTCGCCGCAGGCGCGTTGCCGCTGGTCAATGCGTCGAACTGGTGACGCTCGTCCGCACCATAGCCCGCCCCCAGCGACGTGCCCGACTTGGCCGCGTTGACGAAGTCAGCGACGATATCGTTGGCCCGGATGCACAGCGCCGTCACCGGCTCGTTGAGCTCGATGCGCCCGTCGCGGACATGGTCGAGCAGCGTCTCGTAGGCATGTGCAAAGGCCACCAGCTCGGAAAAACCGAACGCGCCACCGCCGCCCTTGATCGAGTGGATGGCGCGGAACACGGCATTCAGCCGGTCGGAGGTGCGGTCGCCGCCCTCGATGGCGGCGAATTGCTCCTCGAGCTCGGTCAGCAGCTCGGAGCATTCGTCGAAATAAGTGGCCTTGAAGTCGTCGAGATCGCTCAAGTGTCAGCTTCCCCCTTCTGGGTCAGCGCCGGAAATCAGTGCACCACGCGGTGGATCACCGAGATCAGCTTTTCCGGGTCGAAGGGTTTGACGATCCAGCCGGTGCCGCCGGCGGCGCGGCCCTGGTCACGTTTGTCCTGGCTGGTTTCGGTCGTGAGGATAAGGATGGGTAGCGAGTTGTGCTCGCCCGAAGCGCGGACATGCTTGATGAACTCGATGCCGTCCATCACCGGCATGTTGATATCAGTGATGACGACATCCACGTCCTCGCTGGCCAGTACGTCGAGGCCTTTTTGGCCGTCTTCGGCCTGCAGCACCTCGAACCCGGCGTTCGAAAGCGTGTGATGCAGCATGGCGAGGATGGTACGAGAATCGTCGACCGTCAGAACACGCATGCGCGATTATCCTTTCATCAAACCGGCAAAGCTGCCACCCAGACCGAGCCGGTCGATGGCGGCGCGCATGGGAACGCTGGCTCCCGAGATAGCGAAGGCAAAGCTGTTGCGGCGGGCGGTTTCCGCGGCGCTGATCAGCATGAAGAGGGCGTTTGTTGCGACGCGCTCGACCCTGCTGGCATCGACCTCTACAGCACCCAGCTCGACGGCATCGATCAGCCGGTCGCGCACCAGATCAAGCGCGTCGAGATCGACGATCGCGGGCAGCCCCACGACTTTGCTTGCGGTTTCGTCCGCCATGAACCGAGTTTCCCCCGAGGGCGATTTGCCTCTTCGTGGAGCATCCATGGGAACGGTTTAAGAAGTGCTAACCGTACCTCTCGGCCGACCGCAAAATCGCCTGCTCCTATGGGCCTTTGACGGCTTCGAGAATAGGGCCGGCGTCGGCAATGACATCGACATCACTCAGCCTCGCCGGCGACCAGTGCGGGCGCTGGTCCTTGTCGACCAGCACCGCCCGCACCCCTTCGGCAAAATCGGGCCGCCGCGCCATCACCCGGGCAAGCCGCAGGTCCATCGCCAGTGTTTGCCGCACATCCATCACTCTCCGGGCAGCATGCTGTGCAAAGAAGGTCGCGATAAGTGACCCCGGCGAACGCGTGCCCAAGATGGCCGCGATCTCGCCCAGCCCCGGTATCGCTTCGACACCCGCGACGAAATCGGCCGGCGACTCCGCTTTCCCGGGCAGCAGGTCGGCCATGGCGCAAAACGGCGTGTCGCCATCGACCGCGTACGCCGCCATCAATCGAACGAGCGCCGTCTGCGGGTGGCTCGATCCGGCGGCTCGCACCAGTTCAGCGCGGAAAGCCTCCACCGCGTCCGGCTCAAGCACAGCATCAGCGAGCCCCAGCGCCACGGCGTCGGCCGCTCCGACGCTGACGCCCGACAACAGGAACAAGAGCGCGCGATTGAGCGGCGCCTTGGCGAGGATGGCGTTCACCCCGACATCGGCGAAAAAACCGATCGCCGATTCCGGCATCGCGTAGCGAACCCCGGGCTGGGTAATGCGGAAGGCGCAGTGCCCGGCAATGCCGATCCCTCCGCCCATGGTGATGCCATGGCTGATCGCGATCAGCGGCTTGGAGTAGGTCGCGATCAGCCCGTTCATCCGGTATTCCGCCTCGAAGTAGGCGTCCGCCGCGTCGCCCCGACCCTCGAGCACCAGCGCGCGTGCCGCCCGGACGTCGCCTCCCGAGCAAAAACCCTTGGGCCCGTTGCCGCTGAACACCACCGCCCCGATCGCCGGGTCATCCCGCCAACCGAGCAGCGCGGCGTGAATACCCTCGATCATTGCGAGGTTCAGGGCGTTGATCGCTTGCGGCCGGTTGAGCGCGATCTGCCCGAGCGCGCCGTTGACCGAAATTTCGAGTTCGTCAGTCATGGGGAGTCCTTATCGCGCACGGATCGTCAGGTCACGTTCCACGCAATTGTCGTTTCGCCTGTGGCCCTTCGGTGCTACAGCCAGCCCGTCATGCCGACCTACAAACCCCTGACGAACGTCCACCTGACGGGCCTGGCCCGCGATCTTGCCAAGCGCGCCGACGAAAACAAGCCGATCCGGATCGGCGTCATCGGTTCGGGGGAGATGGGCACCGATCTCGTCACCCAAGGCATGCTGATGCGCGGCATCGAGGTGGCTGCGATCGCGACCCGTCGTCCGCACACCGCGCTCGAGGCCACGGCCATCGCCTACGGCGACACCTCGCATGCGGTCGAAGCCCAGACCCTGAGCAAAGTGTCGGCTGCGATCGATGCCAAGAAGCTCGCGATCACCTCCGCCGAGGTGCTGGTCCGGACGCCTGAGATCGACGTCATCATCGACGCCACGGGCAAGCCGGGCGTCGCCGCCGACTTCGACCTGATGGCGATGGAGCACGGCAAGCACCTGGTGATGATGAACGTCGAAGCCGACGTCACCATCGGCCCCTACCTGAAGAAGGAAGCTGATCGGCTCGGCGTCGTCTATTCCGTCGGCGCCGGGGACGAGCCGAGCTCGTGCATGGAGCTGATCGAATTCGCCACCACACTCGGCTACCGGATCGTCTCGGCCGGCAAGGGCAAGAACAATCCGCTCAACCACGATGCCGTACCCGACGATTACCGCGAGGAAGCGGCGCGGCGGAACATGAACCCACGGATGCTGGTCGAGTTCGTCGACGGCAGCAAGACCATGGTGGAGATGTGCGCGATCGCCAATGCCACCGGCCTCGTCCCGGATATTCCGGGCATGCATGGGCCGAAGGCCGACCGGGACCAGATGGTCAAGGTCCTGATCCCCAAGGTCGACGGCGGCATCCTCGACAAGAAGGGTGTCGTCGACTTCACCATCGGCAAAGGCGTCGCGCCCGGCGTGTTCGTGATTGTCGAGGCGGAGCACCCCCGCATCATCGAACGAATGGACGATCTGCATGTCGGCAAGGGGCCGTACTATGCGTTTTTCCGGCCCTATCACCTGACCTCGCTGGAAGTGCCGCTGACCGCCGCCAGAATCATGCTCTACGGCAAGCCGGACATGGTGCCGCTGCCCAATCCGGTCGCTGAAGTCTGTGCCGTCGCCAAGCGCGACCTCGCCGTCGGTGAAAAATTCGATGCCATCGGCGAGACGTGCTACCGCAGCTTCATCCTCGCCATCGACGAGGCACGCAACAAGCTGGCAGTGCCCGTCGGCCTGCTGGAAGGCGGCAAGGTGGTCGCCCCGGTCAAGAAGGGCGAGCTCCTCACCCGCCGCAATGCCGCGCCGGATCCGACCACGCGGCTTTTTGCTCTGCGTCAGCGCCAGGACCAGATGTTCGGGCTTCCGGCCTAGGAGATCGGCCATACTGCGCTCGCTGGCTGCCTATTCCACCGCGGACTTGCGGCGGGCGATGGCCTCGCCGCCGGGGCTGCCCTCGACTATGGGACGCAGCAATGACAGCGCGGCGCTGAGTCCTTTTTGGCCAAGTGCGCTGCCGATCCGCTCATACATTGCCTCCTCGACCTTGCGCACGGCGCGGTCGAGTCGCTTGCCCTCAGCGGTAAGCGCCAATGTGACGAGGCGCCGGTCCTCGGGGTCTTCACGACGTGTCACCAGGTCACGACCGACGAGGGTGTCGACGAGACGACTTGGACTGCCCGATTCGCAGACGAGCAGTGCACCAAGCTCGCGGAGCGACAGGGGGCCATAGTCGGCAAGGCACCGCACAACCTCCGCCTGCGCGGGGGTAAGCCCGTGCGGCGCCAGCAGGGCGGCCAGTGTCCGGTGGCCCTCGCGCTGCGCCGCGAGGATCAGGAACCGCAGTTCTTCTTCTGCTCTCATACCGCTCCCTTGAACTCCGCTGGCGCCAGCACGACCTGCCGCCGCGCGAACCGCGTCGCGCCATCGGGATCGTGGGCGGGGAGATAAACCGTCGGCCGCTCGGCCGCAAACTGACGGATTGCCGCCAGGGTCTTTTCGGCCACCACCGGATCGGGGCTCACGCCGTCAGCCTTGCCGGCCAGCATCAGCTCTTCGGAATAGGACGTATCTCCTGCGAGAAACAGCGAGACGTCGCCCTCATCCACAATCACCGAGATATGGCTTGGGGTGTGCCCGGGCGTGGCCACCGCCACGATACGCCCATCACGCGTCAATCGCTTGCTCGCGACGAACGGACCGAACGGACCATCATCGAGCACGAGTCCCTGGGGATCGAACCAGGCCGGCCAGCGTTGCGGCAGGTAGCCGCGCACCATGCCGGCGAAGCCCCTGGCTCGCGCGATCTCACCGGATGCGGCAAGGATCGTGCTGTGCGGAAAGTGCATGAGTCCGGCGTCATGGTCCATGTGCATGTGCGTGAGCACCACCTGCCGAACATCGTGCGGGCCGATGCCAAGGCCCTTGAGCTGCGGTCCGACTTCCTGCTCCGGCTCGATCTGGAAAGTGGCCGCATAGCGGAGGAACGGGTGGATTGTCCGCCGCACCTCCTCCAGCAGGTATGACGCCTGCCCTGTATCGACGACGATCACGCCATCATCGGTCTCGATGGCCCACGCATAGGTCGGCACCCAGCCGGACCAGTTGCGGTCGGTGAAGATATCAATCAGCGCGCCCGGGGGACGCCGGCGTGCCTGCAGCTGCGCCATCTTGATCCGGACCTTGCCGGTTTCGATTGCATGCACACGCATCGGGTTTCTCCATTTAAGTGTTATTTCATTTAATGTCATGTCATTTAATAATGCAGAACGAGAGTGTCAAGTCGGCCCCGGGCAGCTAGTCGAGCGTTTGGCGATAGCGCAGCATCGCAATGCCGGAAATCACCACGAGGATGATCAGCAGCGCGCCGCACTCGGAGGCGACGTCGACGATATCGCCGCCCTTGAGCATGACCGCGCGAATGATGCGCAGGAAATGCGTCGCCGGGACGATCGTGCCGAGCAGTTGGGCCCAGCCCGGCATCCCGGCGAACGGGAACATGAAGCCCGAGAGCAGGATCGACGGCAGGATCATGAAGAAGCTGAGCTGCATGGCCTGCATCTGGTTACGCGCGGCTGTCGAGACCAGAAAGCCAAGCGCCAGGTTGACGACGATGAACAGGTTGAAGCCCAGAAAAAACGCCCACCAGCTCCCATCGAAGGGAACGTTGAAGACGGCCTTAGCGGCGAGAATGAAGACGATGGTCTGCACATAGCCGACGAGCACATAGGGGAGAATCTTGCCGAGCATCACCTCGAACGGCCGGACCGGGGTCGCAATCAGCATCTCCATCGTGCCGCGCTCGGTCTCCTTTACGATGGCGACGGCAGTGATCATCACCATGGTCATCGACAGGATGATCGCCAGCAGTCCCGGCACGATATTGGTCGAGGTCTTGCCCTCGGGGTTGTACTCGCGATGCACTGCGACCGAGAACGGTGGCGCCATCGAGCCCTGCACCGCCAGCGGACCGACCAGGACCTGTTCGACCGCAGCGTTGACGATGCCCGAAAGGGCGCCGGCCGCGCCGCCGACAGCAGTCGGATCGGACGCATCAGCCGCCACCAGGATCTGAGGATTGCGCCCGCGGATCACGTCGCGCTCGAAATTCTGCGGGATGACGACGACGAAATTGGCCGCGCCGCGGCGCAGTGCGTCTTCGCCGGCGGCGCTCCCCGCCACCTCGCCCCGAAAGTCGAAGTAGTCCGACTGCTGCATCCCGGCGATCATGGCGCGGGTGAGCGGCCCGTTATCACCCAGCTCGATGAGCGTCGGCAGGTGGTGCGGATCGGCATTGATCGCAAAGCCGAACAGGAAGAGCTGGATCAGCGGCAGGCCGATCATCATGCCGAAGGTGACGCGGTCGCGCCGCATCTGGATGAACTCTTTGTAGAGCACCGCGCCGAACCGGCGGAACGAGAAATGCGCGGGCCGTGGCCTGTGGATCGCTGCCTGGGCGCTCATGCCTGCCCCTCGGGATCGCCGGCGAAATTGTCGCGGGCGCCGGCCATCAGATAGATGAAGGCCTCCTCGAGGCCCGCAACCTGCAAGGTCCACCGATGCGTGCCCTCGGCCTTGAGCCGCTCGACCGTTGCATCGAGCGCCGCCTTGTCGGTGCCCGAAACATGCAGCACCGCACCGAAGCGCGCCACCTGCTCGACCCCGGGCTCACCCTTGAGACGCTGTTCGAGTGCAGGCAGGTTCGGGCCTTCGACGCGCCAGGTTTCGAGCCCGACCATCTTGGGAATCTCGGCGCTCGGCCCGTCGATCAGCTTCTTGCCGTAGGCGATATAGGTGATGAAGTCGCACTGCACGGCTTCGTCCATGTAGTGCGTCGAGACCAGCACGGTGACGCCTTTGGCGCTCAGCCGCCGGATCTCGTCCCAGAAGTCGCGCCGTGCCTTGGGATCGACGCCCGCGGTAGGCTCGTCGAGCAACAGCAATTGCGGCTCGTGCAGCAGGCAGGCCGAGAGCGCCAGCCGCTGCTTCCAGCCGCCCGACAGCGAGCCCGCGAGCTGCTTCTGGCGATCGGCGAGACCGAGGTCGCGCAGTGCGTCGTCGACCCGCTGCCGGCGCCTGTCGAGCCGGTACATGCGGGCGACGAAATCGAGGTTCTCGCGAATCGTCAGGTCCTCGTAATACGAGAACTTCTGCGTCATGTAGCCGACTGTTTCCTTGATGCGGCTAGCCTCATGGCGGACGTCGAGCCCGAGGCACGTGCCCTCGCCTTCATCGGGCGTCAACAGGCCGCAGAGCATGCGGATGGTGGTGGTCTTGCCCGAACCGTTGGGACCGAGGAAGCCGTAGATCGCGCCTTTCGGCACGCGGATGTCGAAATGGTCGACCACCGTACGCTCACCGAACCGCTTGGTGAGGCCATGCACATCGATGACAGGCGCCGCCTCGCTCACTTTTCGAGCTCGATGCTGACCGGCTGGCCGGGCAGGATGTCGTCCTGCTGGTCCATCGTCGCCTCGGTGAGGAACACCAGCCGCTTGCGCTCGTCGCGCGAATAGATGATCGGCGGCGTGAACTCAGGGTCCGAGGCGAGGAACGTCACGGTCGCCGTCAGCCCCGTGGCGCAGCCGTCGCAGCTCACGCCGACCTTGGTGCCGAGCGGGAATTGGCTGCGGTCGGCCTCGTTGACGTAGAACTCGATCTTCATGGCGTCGCCGCCGCGCAGCGACAGCACGGGCGTGCCGGTATTGGCGACCTCACCGGTCTTGAAAAACAGCCGCTCGATGCGACCATCTTCCGGGGCCGTGACCGTACGATCGTCGAGCGCCGCCTTGGCCAGCGCCACCTGCGCCTCAGCCGCCGCCAGTTGCGCCTGCGCGGCGGCCTGCTGGTCGGGTCGTGCCGGAAGCTTGGCGACTTCCACCTGCGCCTCGAGCGTATTGACGGCCGACTGCGCCGACTGTTCCGCCGAGTTGGCGCTGTCGAGCTGCGATTGCGAGGCGTTGCCGCGCTTGAACAGGTCCTGCGTACGCGACAGTGTCTGCTGCGCGAGGACGAGGTCGGCCTGCGCCTTCTGCAACTGCGTCTCGGTGACCTGGATTTCCTCGGGTCGCTCGCCCGACTGGAGGTTCGCGAGGGTCGACTGTGCCGCAGCGGCTTGCGCCTTGGCCGCCTCGTAACTCGCCTGCTGCTGCGCGCTGTCGAGCGTGAACAGCACCGCACCCTTCCTGACCTCGTCGCCTTCCTGCACCGCTATCTTGTCGATCGGTCCGGCGGTGGGCGACGCGGCATATACGTAGTCTTCCTCGACATAGCCATTCCAGGCGGGGATCGCCGGCGCAGCAAGGCCGGGGATGAACGACAGGAGGCCCATCAGCCACGCGGCGATTCCGTTCATGGCTATCCCCTCTGGAACGCTGTTTCGACGATGCATGACCCACGCATGATCCTCTCCTTCAGGTGGCCATGAAGGCGCGCTCGCGCTGCGGCGCGCTGAGCCCGTCGAACAGGATGCTGAGGTGGTTGTCGATCAGCCGGTCGATCGCCAGGCCATCGCGCGGCCGGATGCCGAACAGCTCCGAGATCAGCATGTGGGCGATGACCGGGCCGATTACCGATCGCAGCGTCAGCTCCGCATCCACCTTGCGGAAATAGCCTTCGCGAATGCCGTTCTCGATCAGCCCGATGAGCGCCGGAATGACGCGGTCCAGCACCTCGCGCCGGTACATTTCGGCGAATTCGGGAAAGTTGACGATCTCGCGGATCAACAGCCGCGGGATCGCGACCAGCTCGGGATCCTTGAGCCGCCCGGCAATCATTTTGAGCGCGGTCGAAATGACGAGGCGCGGATCGCCGGCATAGTTGCGCAGCATGCCCAGCGCGTTGTCGGCGATGGGCGAGATGGCGCGCCGCACGAGCCCTTCGAGGATCGACTCCTTGCTCGGAAAATAGAGGTAGACCGCCCCCTTGCTGAGCCCGGCGCGGGTCGCGATGTCCTCCACCCGGGTGGCGGCGAAGCCCTTTTCGATGAACAGCGCCAGCGCCGCATCGAGCACCTCGTCGGGCCTCGCCTCGGCGCGCCGCCGGAATTTCGGACCTCGCTGTTCGGCACTCTCGGGCATTCGATGTCCTAACTGACTTTTCGGTCATTACGCTAATAACCGACTGGTCAGTCAGTTGCAAGGGGCTTGGCCGGCAGGGTGGGGCGAGCGGAGCAGGTTGGGATCGGTGGCCAGGACGGTTGGGACGGGAAGGTGTTTCACAGGGCGAGCGGAAGCGTCCGCCGGCCCATCCGGCGATGTCAAAGACCACTCGGTGCCGCAATCGAGGTGCGGCCGGCGAGGCTCCGAACCCCGGAGCGGGGTCGTCCCGCATGTAACTGAGGCCGGAGCCTCGC
>JBQCIY010000203.1:0-2450 GCA_051953275.1 Devosia sp.
ATGGACTTCATCGAGGCCAAGCACGCCGCGGCGCGCGAGATCGCGCTGGCCTTCGGCGTGCCGCCGATGCTGCTGGGCATTCCCGGCGACAACACCTACTCCAACCTGATGGAGGCCAACCGGGCGCTGTGGCGCCAGACCATCGTTCCACTGGTGCGGCGCGTCACCGACGAGCTAAGCTTCTGGCTGGCCCCGGCGTTCGGCGGAACGGTGAGGCTGGAGCCCGAGTTCGACCAGGTGGAGGCCCTGGCCGAGGACCAGGCCAGCCGCTGGACGCGCATCGGCGGGGCGACGTTTCTCACCGACGCCGAGAAGCGCAGGATGCTGGGGGTGGAGGGGGCTCAATGAAGCTCCTCCTCCTCGATCAGACGACGCGCGAAGTCCGCTCTGCGGCCCTGGACCTGTCGGCGCACCTGGCCTTCCTCAGGGCGCGCCGGCTTGCACTGGAGCTACGATACCGCGAAGATCAACCTCGCGCTCCAAGGGGAATACCGACCGGTGGGCAGTGGATCGACGATGTCGTCCACGTCGCCGCGCTCCGCCCTCGGGCGCCGCGCTGTGAGGGTGGAGCTGGCCAAACGGGGGTCCTTTCGGGACTAGCGGAATGCTTAAGATCATGGGCAAGACGCTTTGTTGGGATTGCGCCATCAAGGAGTTGGGTATTCAAGAGTTGCCGCGCGATGAGCAACTGAAGACCCTGGCGGATTTTGATATCGGTCTTAGACCATGAGGTCGACCATGTCCTCTGCGAGAGAACGAGCGCTGGATGGCGTGAAAGCTGGCGACATGATTTTCGGCATGGGTGCCGGAGGTCAGGAAAAGCTGCTGCTCGTGTACAAAGTCGATCGAGACAATATCTTCACACGGCACGTGACGACGCAGGTCAAGCTCAAATTTGACCGGAGCGGAAAGACTGGTCCTGCTCCCGGGGGCGGACATTGTACGATCGTTTCCGTCGCTCCTCTTCCTCCCGAGGAACATGCGGTGGCAATCGGGCTCGACCGCAAGATGCGGACGGGCAAAGAGTATCCCGACTTCGTCCTCACTAAGGAAGAGATCCAACTCATCCTCACCAAGGGCGACTTCTACAAGGCGCGTCCTTTGCCGAACGACTGATACTGACCGGACGTGCTGCCCAAGCGGCCGCCCCCTTCCGCCGGCTTTCATTTGCGCTCTGTCCGAACGGGCCTGAGAAGGCTCGCTCGGCCAACCGCCAGGGACGCCGGCACCTTCCCCCGTAAACGGGAGAAGGAGTCCCGGCTGCGGGCTGAGGAACATCGACATGGATGAACTGACACGCACGATCGCCGAGCGGGGCGACCTGGCGCATCTGGCGCTGTTCCTGTGGGCGTCGGGCGCCAGTGGCTTGCTGGTGTGGGCGCTGCGCGAGCTCGCGGCGGCGAACCGGCGCTTCGAGGATTTCGTCAGGGAGATCGCGGCGCTCAACGCGCTGTTCAAACGCAAGGACTGACATGCGGCAGACCAAATCCGACGCCGTCGAGGTGTTCCGGCAATTCGCCTGGCACCTCGCGGGGCAGCTTGCTGCGCCCAAGTCGCCGCCGCCCAAGCGGCAGGCGAAACCCCGGGGAAAACGCTGATGGAGACCATTCCGATCGACGCCGAGGGACGCTTCGCCGGCTATGCGAGCGTCTTCGGCCGGCTCGACGAGGGCGGCGACATCGTCATGCCCGGGGCGTTTCGCAGGAGCTTAACCCTGCGCGGCAAGCATCGCATCAAAATGCTGTTCCAGCACGATCCGAAGGAACCGGTCGGCACCTGGGATCGGATCAACGAGGACGGCTTCGGCCTCTGGGTCGAGGGCCGGCTGGTGCCCGAAGTGCCACGCGCCGACGCGCTGCGCCGGCTGATCGCCAAACGCGCGGTGGATGGGCTCTCGATCGGCTTCCGCACCATCAAGGCGACGCGCGACGGGCCGCGCGACCACCGCAAGCTGTGGGAGATCGACTTGTGGGAAATCTCCATCGTCACCTTTCCGATGATGGATCTCGCCCGGATCGCTCCGGGCAAAACGGCCGGAAAATCCCGGCTCGACCGGTCGCTCGAGGCGGCCATCTCCGTCTTCAAACACTGAGGATATCCATGACTGAAGCGACCAGCGGCCTTGAGCACAAGGCCGGAACCGGCAGCGCCGGCGACACCGAGGCTCTCGTGAGCGAGCTGATGGGGGCGTTCGAGGAATTCAAGCGCAGCAACGAGCAACGCCTCGGCGAGATCGAAAAGCGCGGCAGCGCCGATGCGCTGACCGAGGAGAAGATCACGCGGCTGAACCAGGCGCTCGACGGCGCCAAGGCGGCGATCGACCGCGCCAACGTGGAGCGGGCCCGGCCGCGGCTCGAGGGCGGGCATGCCGGCGACCGCGACGAATACAAGGATGCGTTCGCGGCCTATGTGAAGCGCGGCGAAGAGAAGGCCCTATCGATCGGCTCGAA
>JBQCIY010000204.1:0-7653 GCA_051953275.1 Devosia sp.
ATCGAGAGGATTAATTTCCGGCTTTCGCGGAGGGGGAGCCGCCGCAAACAGCGGCAGATCGTCTAACATAGGTGAAGTTTGCCCGGAAGCGCGGCTTTCGAGCACACCCAGCACCTGCCGGGCGCGGCTCAGCACCCGCTCGGGCAATCCGGCGAGCCGCGCCACCTGGATGCCGTAGGAGCGGTCAGCAGCGCCGGGCACGACTTCATGCAGGAACACCACCTCGCCCTCCCACTCGCGGACGGCCATGGTGACGTTGCGGACGCGTTTGAGGGTTTTCTGCAGCGCCGTCATCTCGTGAAAATGCGTGGCGAACAGGGCGCGGCAGCCGGTCTCGTCGTGCAGCGCCTCGACCGCCGCCCAGGCGATCGAGAGGCCATCGAAGGTGGCCGTGCCGCGGCCGATTTCATCCAATATTACCAGGGACTTGGCGGTGGCGCGGTTGAGAATCGCGGCGGTCTCGACCATCTCGACCATGAAGGTCGAGCGGCCATGCGCGATGTCGTCACTGGCGCCGACACGCGAGAAAACGCGATCGACGACCCCGACATAGGCCCTTTGCGCCGGCACAAAACTGCCCATCTGCGCCAAAATCGCGATCAGCGCATTCTGGCGCAGGAAGGTGGACTTGCCGCCCATGTTAGGGCCGGTCACCAGCCAGAGCGCGCCGCCGGTCAGGTCGGTGTCGTTGGCGACGAAGCTTTCGCCCCCGGCCGTGACCGTCGATTCCACCACCAGATGGCGGCCGCCTTCGACTTCGAACGCCAGCGAATCGTCGACCTGCGGCCGGCAGAAGCTGCGGGTGGCGGCGAGATGCGCGAGCCCGGCGCTCACGTCGAGCTCGGCCAGCGCATCGGCCACCGAGCGGAGACGGTCGGTCTCGCTTAGCGCCGCGGCGACCAGCCGGGCGAAGATGGCCGTCTCGATCTCCAGCGCCTTTTCGTGCGCCCGGGCGATGCGGCCCTCGAGCTCGGCCAACTCGTGCGTGGTGAACCGCATGGCGTTGGCCATGGTCTGGCGGTGAATGAACTGGGCCTTCAGCGGCGGCTCGAGCAGCTTGCCGCCCTGCCCCGCCGGAACCTCGACGAAATAGCCGAGGACGCCGTTGTGCCGGATCTTCAGCGACTTGACCTCGGTTTCGGCGATGAGTCGCGCCTGCAGCGCCGCCACCACGGCGCGCGTTTCCGAGGCCAGCGCCCGTTCGGCATCGAGCGCCTTATCGTAGCCGCGCCGCACAAAGCCGCCATCACGACTGAGCAATGGCGGCTCCTCATCGATGGCACGAGCGAGTTCGGTAGCGAGCGTCGTCGGCGCCTGCTCGAGCCGGGCGCGGATATCGATGAGGTCGACAGGCAGCCCGGGCACGGCGGCGAGGATCGCCGCGAGATCGCGGGCGGCGGAGACGGCGCGCGCCACGGCGTTGAGGTCGCGCGGGCCGCCGCGGCTCAGCGCCAGCCGGGTCAGCGCCCGGGTGAGATCGGGCGCGGCCTTGAGGAGCGAGCGCAGCCGGGTCGAGAGGATGGTGTCGCCGAGCAGCGTCTCGACCGCGTCGAGGCGGGCATTGATTGCGGCCGGATCGCAGAGCGGCGCGCTCAGCCGCCGGGCCAGGAGGCGAGAGCCGGCCGGCGTCACGCACTGGTCGATCTCGCTCAGCAGCGAGCCCTTGAGGGTCCCGCGCTGGGTTTCGAGCAGCTCGAGCGAGGCGCGGGTCGCGGCATCGATGGCCATGTGCGAAGCGAGCCGCTCGGCCGCCGGGGGCCGCAGGGCCACCGCGACGCCCTTCTGCGACTCGCGGATGTAACCGATGAGCGCCCCGAGCGCCGCCCGCTCGACGCGCGAGAAGGCGGATGGATCGACCACGGACGCATCGAACACCGCGCCGATCGTCGCAGCCGCCGCGGACGAGTCGAAGGCGTCGGCCGGCAGCAGGACCTCGGCCGTATCGGGCAGCACCAGCCGCAGCTCGCGCAGCGCGGCGCGGGTGGGTTCGGTGAACAGCAGCTCGGCGGGCGCGATGCGCGCCAGCTCGTCGCCCACGGCCGCCGCGCTCAGCGGCAGCACCGTCAGCTCGCCGGTCGACACATCGGCGAAGGCGAGCGCGAAATCGGCGTCGCCGTGCCTGAGCATGGCGAGCGCCGCGAGATAGTTGCTGGCCCGCGCCGGCAGCAGGTCGTCCTCGGTCAGCGTGCCGGCGGTCACGAGCCGGACCACATCGCGTTTCACCACCGATTTGCCGCCGCGTTTCCTGGCTTCGGCCGGATCCTCGACCTGCTCGCAGATGGCGACGCGGTGGCCCAGCGAGATCAGCTTCTTCAAATAATCCTGCGCCGCGTGCACCGGCACGCCGCAGAGCGGGATGTCCTGCCCCTGGTGCCGCCCGCGCTTGGTGAGCACGATACCGAGCGCCGCCGAGGCGATCTCGGCGTCCTCGAAGAACATCTCGTAGAAATCGCCCATCCGGTAGAACAGGAGATAGCCCGGATTGACCGCCTTGATCTCGAGATACTGGCTCATCGCCGGGGTCGGCGGCGCCGCGCGCGCCGGCTCGGGCTCAGTCTCGGCGGGATCGAAAGGCGCCTGATCCATCAGGGGTCGCGGGTGCTCCAAAAAGAGGCGCGACCTTAGGGGCTCCGGCCGAAAATACCAACAGCGCGGCCGGGGATTTCCCGCTATGGGCAGCATAGAGGAGACGCCAGATGATCCGCGCCATCGAAGCTGCCGACCGCGCCGTATGGACGCGGCTGTGGACCGGCTACCTGACCTTCTACGAAACGGTGCTGCCCCAGGCCGTCCATGACGAGACGTGGCGCCGGCTCGGCGATCCTGGCGAGGCAATGTTCGGCGCGCTGTCCGTCGATGCAAGCGGCGAACCGGTCGGGCTCGTGCACTGGCTCTATCACCGCACCTTCTGGGCGATCGGCGAGAATTGCTATCTGCAGGACCTGTTCGTCGATCCGAATGTGCGCGGCGGCGGCCACGGCCGGGCGCTGATCGAGCACGTGGCGGATCATGCCCGGGCCCGCCAGGCGACCCGCCTCTACTGGAACACGCACGAGACCAACGCCACGGCGCGGCGGCTCTATGATGCGGTGGCGGTGCGGTCGGGATTCATCCAGTACCGCAAGGGGCTGGAATGAGGGGAATTCCTCCCACTCACCCCACCCACGTGGTCATCCCCGCGGGTGGCAATGGCCCCGCAAGAGGGGGAGTGCGCCGACTGAGACTCTCAGTACCGATCGCTCTCGTGGTGCACCGGGCGGTAGACGAAGTTGGAGAAGTCGGCGTGGAGCGCCGTTCCATTGAGGTCGGAGGCCGCCACGCCGACGAAGGCGCCGGTGAAGCTGCCGTGCTCGGCGTGGCCGCCGCATTCGTCGGACAGGATCGAGGCGTCGAGCACAGGCCCGATCTTTGTCCACGCCCCCGGCCCGAGTGCATAAAAGAACTGCAGGCTCGGCCCGCGGATTTCGAGCTTCAGCCGCACCGGGCCGTCATTGGGGATCGGCACCGGAGCCGCGGGAAAATCGAGCTTGCCGTCGGGCCAGGAGACGATCGAGCTCATGATCAATAGCTCGCGCTTGCCGTCGGAGTGCGCGGTGACGGTGAGATAGTGGAAGTTGTAGCGTGAGTAGTAGCCGGTGAGGCCGGCGAACTGCCGCTCGTCGGTCGGTGAGAAATCGAGCGTCACTTCCGCGTCGTAGGAGAAGTGCGTCTGCCGGCGCGCCACCAGTGCCTGCTCGAACCACGAGCCGATCGATTCACGGCCGAAGAGGCGAAGCCTGTCGCCTTTAACCTCGAAAATCCGCTCGGTCTCCGGGGTACGCAGCCACTGGAAGTCTTTGTGCAGGCCCTTGCTGAAATCGTAGCGCTGCTCGGCCCAGTATTTCTGCTCGTCGCGCCTGCCGGGCACATCGACCTCGAGCTGAGCCACATTGCCGCCGGCCTTGAGCCAGGGCCAGCCGTCGTCGCGCCATTCGAGCTCCTGGATCGCCGTTTCACGACCGAGCACGCAGCGCCGTTTCTGCGTCGTCGGCCGGCCGGTGAGATGGACGAGGTAGGAGCGTCCGTCGGGCGTATCGACCCAATCGCCATGGCCGGCGCGCTGCAGCGGATTGAGCGGCGTGTCCTTGGCGGTGACGAGATATTTGAGCGGATGCAGCTCGTACGGGCCGTCGATCTTGCGCGAGCGCGCGAAGGTCACGGCGTGGTCGTAGCCGGTGCCGCCTTCGGCGGTCAGCAAATAGTACCAGCCGTTCTTCTTGTAGAGATGCGGGCCTTCGACCAGCTTCAGATCGGTGCCCTGGAAGATGTTCTTGCGCGGCCCGACAAGCTTTTGCTGCTTCGGATCGTATTGCTGGAGCGCAATGCCGGCGAACAGCAGCGGCCGCACGCGGTGGTCCCATAGCATGTTGACGAACCATTTGCGGCCGTCGTCGTCGTGGAACAGCGACGGGTCGAAACCCGACGAGTTGATATAGACGGGATCGGACCACGGCCCCTCGATGGTGGGCGCGGTGACGATGTAGTTGTGCGCGTCCTTGAACGAGCCGTCCTTGCGCTTGACGTCGGTATAGACCAGCCAGAACTGCTCGCCGTCATGCGTCAGGCACGGCGCCCAGACGCCGCAGCTGTCCGGATCGCCGCGCATGTCGAGCTGGCTCTTGCGGGTCAGCGGCCGGGTGACGAGCTCCCAGTTGGCGAGATCGCGCGAGTGGTGGATCTGCACCCCGGGGTACCACTCGAAAGTCGAGGTCGCGATGTAGTAGTCGTCGCCGACCCTGAGGATCGAAGGGTCCGGATTGAAGCCGGGCAGGATGGGATTGCGAAGGGTCGGCATAGTGTCGCCTCGGACGGATCGGTGAATCAGGTCAGGGCCCGGATATCGCGGGCTACTTCGCTAAGATCGTTGCCCAGCTGGTGATCTCGACCGCGGAGCCGGCGGACCACCGCGTCGGGAATCGCTTCGGCATAGAGCTCGACATGGGTGGGTGGGACGGTTTCGTCGGCGCTGCCCTGGTAAAGGTAGACGCGCAGCCCCGGTGGCAACGAGGCCCCCGATTGGAAGGCCGGCTCGAAACCCTCGGGCGGCCAGCCCCCTTGTCCAATGAATGGCGCGGCGACCAGAAAGAGCCCGGCTAGGGAGACCCCGGCTGGTCGGGCGGCCAGCGTGTTGATGAGGATGGCGGCACCGATGGAGTGCCCCACGGCGACCGCCCCGGGCCCGAGCCGAGCCAGCTCGCGGAGCAGGCTGGCCGCCCAGGATGGATACGCCGGGTTCGATTCGTCCGGCATGGGCGGATAGAGGACGTCGTAGCCCGAGCCGAGCGAGCGGGACAAACTGGCGACCAGCTTGTTGTCCCACTCGTCGTGTACGCCCTCACCGCCGCCCTGCACGAAAAGAACCTGCATCCCGGGAACCCGAGACGAACCGGTTGATCAGGTTCTCGTAGTATTCCTGCTGGCCGGAGCGCGGTTGTGGATTGATGTTCTGCTTTTCGACGCGCGCGGCGATCTGCTCGAGGCTGCGCTTGCCCGAGAGCATCGCCTTGGCTTCTTTCTCCTCCCAGCCGGCGTAACGGGCCTTGACGGCGCTCTCATAGGTGCCGTCCTCGAGGATCGCGGCGGCGGCCTTGAGGCCACGGGCGAGAATGTCGAGGCCGCCGATATGGCCGTGAACCAGATCGACGGGGTCGAGCGACTGGCGGCGGATCTTGGCGTCGAAGTTGAAGCCGCCATTGCCGAGGCCACCGTTCTTCAGGATCTCGATGAAGGCCAGCGTCATTTCCCCGGGGTTGTTCGGGAACTGGTCGGTATCCCAGCCGCTCTGCAGGTCGTTGCGGTTGGCGTCGACCGAGCCGAGAATGCCGAGCGACCGCGCCAGGTGCAGCTCGTGCTCGAACGAGTGGCCGGCAAGGAACGCGTGGCCGACCTCGATGTTGACCTTGACCTCTTTTTCGAGGCCGTAGTCCTTGAGGAAGCTGTAGACCGTCGCGACGTCGTAGTCGTACTGGTGCTTGGTCGGCTCCTGCGGCTTGGGCTCGATCAGGATGGTGCCCTTGAAGCCGATCTTCTTGGCGTGCTCGATCACCAGCGTCAGGAAGCGGGCCGCCTGGTCGCGCTCCTGCTTCATGTTGGTGTTGAGCAGCGTCTCATAGCCCTCGCGGCCGCCCCATAGAACGTAGTTCGCCCCGCCCAGGTGGTGGGTGAGCTCGAGCACGTTCTTCACCTGCCCGGCGGCATAGGCGAAAACATCGGGATCGGGATTGGTCGCGGCGCCCGCCATGTAGCGGCGGTTGGAGAAGAGGTTTGCCGTGCCCCACAGCAGCCTGGTGCGCTGCTTCTGCATCTTCTTGGCGAAGATCTCGCCGATCGTCCATACGTTCTTGTTGCTCTCGGCGAGCGTCGCGCCTTCGGGCGCAATGTCGGCGTCATGGAAGCAGAAGAACGGGATGTCTAGGATGTTGAAGAACTCGAAGGCGACGTCGGCCTTGAGCTTGGCGCCCTCCATGCCCTTGTCGTACCAGGGGCGATCGAAGGTGCGGCCGCCGAACGGGTCGCCGCCTTCCCAGGCGAAGCTGTGCCAGTAGGCGACGGCGGGGCGGATGATGTCCTCCATCCGCTTGCCCATCACCATCTCGTCCTTGTTGTAGTGCCGATAGGCGAGCGGGTCCTTCGAGCGCGGGCCCTTGAAGGTTACGGGTTTGATCCCCTTGAAAAAATCAGTCACTTACGGGCCTCCTCAATGGCAGGGTAGAGCGCGCGGTAACGCGCGTATTGCGCCGTGTACGCATCTCGCAAGGATGCGTCCGGTTTGATGATCTCTCTGATGCCCGGCATCGACATCACGTCGGCCGGGTCGGCGCCCTCGGCGGCACACAGGCCGAGCCGGGCGGCACCGAGCGCGCCACCGAAATCGCCGTCCTCGGGCAGCGCGATCTCGGTGTCGAGATTGGTGGCGATGAGCTTCAGCCAGAGCGGCGATTTGCTACCGCCGCCGACGGCGAGCAGCCGTTCGAACGTCGTTCCAGCGTCCTTCAGCACGCGCTGGCAATCGCGGAAGGCGAAGGTCACGCCCTCCATCACCGCCTGCGCGAGGCGCGCCTGGTCGCTCAAATGGCTCAGGCCGACGAAGCTGCCGCGCGCGCCGGCATTGTTGTGCGGCGTACGCTCGCCGCTGAGATAGGGCAGGAAGATCTCTTCGCCCGGGCCCTTGAAGCTTGCCTCGGCGGCGGCCGAGAGCTCGGCCTGCTTCCGGCCGGTGACCGTGCTCAGCCAGTTGAGACTGTCGGTGGCGCTGAGGATCACGCCCATCTGGTGCCAGGTGTTCGGGATGGCGTGACAGAAGGCGTGCACCGCGCCGGCGGTGTTGGGCCGGAAGCGGTCGTTGGAGACGAACAGCACGCCCGAGGTGCCGAGCGAGACAAAGCCCTCGCCCGGCCGGATGGCGCCGATGCCGCAGGCCGCCGCGGCATTGTCGCCGGCGCCGCCGGCCACCACGACCTTGCCGGCCATGCCCCAGCGCCGTGCGAGTTCCGGCTTGAGCTCGCCCGAGGGGGCCGAGCCTTCGACCAGGCGCGGCATGTGGGCACGGGTGAGGCCGGTCAGCGCCAGCAATTCGTCCGACCAGTCGCGTTTGCCGACGTCGAGCCAGAGCGT
>JBQCIY010000205.1:0-2453 GCA_051953275.1 Devosia sp.
AGTGTCGGCCGGTCGCCCGGTTCCACCATCCCGACGAAGAATTTGAGCACCGTGCGTTTGCCGTCGGGGGGCAGGGCGGCGATCGCGGCATCGATGCGGCTGGTCTGCGTGCTGGAGAGCACCTCAAAGAATTTGCGGCCCTTGTCGGTAGCATAGAGCAGGCGCTGTCGCCGGTCGGCCTCGCCGGTGCGCTGCTCGATATAGCCGTTGTCGATGAGTTGGCGGAGGACGCGGGCAAGGCTCTGCTTGGTGATCTTGAGGATATCGAGCAGGTCGGCCACCGGCATGCCCGGCTTGAGGTTCACAAAATAGAGAACGCGGTGGTGGGCCCGGCCGAAACCCTGGCGGACGAGCAGGGCATCTGCATCGCCCACGAAGTCGCGATAGGCGAAATAAAACAAGCCCATGACGTCGAGGGGCATGACCTCGGTGCCGGTCGCAGCCGGATTTATGTCAGCACTGTTGACATTTATTTTTCCGAGTGCCATTCTGACCCTGTCGATGATGCGTACCCGCGGTTATCCCAAAGCGGTCCTGGTTTGCCAAGGCTGGGTGAGGGGTGCAAGATCGGGTGCGCGGGACGGACGGCCTTGCGAGGGCCGTTAGGGACAGGCGGAGAGGTGATCATGGCTATTCCCATGGACCAGCGCGATGGCTGGATCTGGTTCGACGGCGAGCTCAAACCCTGGAAGGACGCCAAGATCCACGTGCTGACGCACGGGCTGCATTATGCAAGTACGGTGTTCGAGGGACAGCGCGCCTATGGTGGCGAAGTGTTCAAGTTGCGCGAGCACACCAACCGGCTGATCAATTCGGGCAAGCTGCTCGATTTCACGATCCCGTATTCGGCGGATGAGATCGACGCGGCCTGCCGCCTTGTGCTCGAAAAGAACAATCTCACCGACGCCTATATGCGCCCCGTCGCCTGGCGCGGCTCGGAGGAGCTCTCGGTGCCCGGCCGCAACAACAAGGTGCACCTTGCGATCGCGAGCTGGGTGTGGCCGAGCTATTTCTCCGTCGAGGAAAAGCTGAAGGGCATCCGGCTCGAGTGGAGCAAGTGGAAGCGTCCGAGCCCCGAAACGATCCCGTCGCACGCCAAGGCCGCGGGTCTCTACATGATCTGCACGCTGAGCAAGGACGCGGCGATGGCGAACGGTTTCGCCGATGCGCTGATGCTCGATTACCGCGGCTACGTCGCCGAGGCGACCGGCGCCAACGTGTTCTTCATCAAGGGCGACCAGATCGTGACACCGCTGCCCGATTGCTTCCTCAACGGCATCACGCGGCAGACGGTGATCGGGCTCGCCAAGGAAAAGGGCTTTACGGTCACCGAGCGGCACATGAAGCCGGAAGAGCTCGCCAACTACGACGAGTGCTTCCTGACCGGCACCGCCGCCGAGATCACCCCGGTGTCGCTCGTGGGGGAGTACAAATTCAAGCCGGCCAAGGGCTGCGAAACGCTGATCAACGCGTTCAACGCGGCGGTGCAGCCGAAGCGCGCCGCCGCCGAGTAGAGCGGCCTCGCGCAAACGGGCGGCGCACGCGGAGCGCGAACTCCCTCCGCGTGTCATCCCCGCGAAAGCGGGGACCCATTGATCCGCTGGCACAGGGGGCGAGCTGGGTCCCCGCCTTCGCGGGGATGACACCTGGGGGATGTGTCGGCTTCGCCGCCCCTACTCGCGTTTGTCATAGCGCTCCCACCGCTTCTTGGCATCGTCGTCACCGCCGTTGTGCTCGACCCAGTGGTCGCCGTGGACGCCGCTTTCCTTCTTCCAGAACGGCGCATCGGTCTTGAGGTGATCCATCAGGAACTGGGCAGCCTCGAACGCCGCCTGCCGGTGCGGCGCGAGGGTCATCACCTGGACGATCGGTTCGCCGGGCTTGAGCGCGCCGTAGCGGTGGATGACGGTCGAGCGCAGGAGTCCGAAGCGCGCCACGGCCTCGGCTTCGAGTGCGGCGATCTGGCTGATCGCCATCTCCTTGTAGGTCTCGAGCGTCAGCATGGTCAGTGCGGCCCTCGGATCGGAGCGGACGAGGCCGGTGAAGGTGACTGCGGCGCCGGCGCCGTGCGACGCGTCGAGGAACAGGTTGGTCTCTGCGCCGGGGTCGAACGGCTCGGCCTGGATGCGGACCGCCATTCTAGCCGCCGGTCATCGGCGGAAACAGCGCGATGACGCCGGCCCCGGCGATCGGCGCCGTATGCGGCACGATCTTCTTGTCGATCGCGGCCCTGATGATTTCGGGCTTCTGCATCGCGAGATCGGCAGCTTCGTCGCGACTGCGCAGCCAGCCGATGAGATCGGCAATGGTGCGGACCTCGGCTGGAGGCGAGACCTCCTCCTCGCCGCGGTCGAGGCGCTCGCGCAGCCACGCAAAATAGAGAATCTTCATGGCGTCGGCGCGCTGAAATAGGGCCAGACCGACATGAAATACTGCCAGCCGGTCCATACGGT
>JBQCIY010000206.1:0-2834 GCA_051953275.1 Devosia sp.
ACGAAAGTGACGATGTCCTGAGCGGGTTCCACCATCCTGGAGTCATCCCCGCGAAAGCGGGGACCTCCGTTTCGTGGAGCACGCTATGATCCGGCCAACAGAGGTTCCCGCTTGCGCGGGAATGACCCTGCGGATGGGGCAAGAGCGGAGCGTCAAGAGCTCAGTCCCCCAAACAGCGTCGGCATGTCGAAGGCCCGGAAGCCGTAGTGGTCCAGCCAGCGCTTGTCGGCGTCGAAGAAGGCGCGCAGGTCGTTCATGCCGTATTTGAGCATCGCCAGCCGGTCGATCCCCATGCCCCAGGCAAAGCCCTGATAGACGTCGGGGTCGAGGCCGCAATTGCGCAGCACGTTGGGGTGCACCATGCCGCAGCCCAGGATTTCGAGCCAGTCGCTGCCCTCGCCGATCTTCACCTCGGCGCCGGAGCGATCACAGCCGACGTCGACCTCCATCGAGGGCTCGGTGAACGGAAAGAAGCTGGGGCGGAAGCGCAGCGTCACGTTGGGCACTTCGAAGAACGCCTTGAGGAACTCTTCCAGCACCCAGCGCAACTGGCCGATATGCGAGCTCTTGTCGATCACCAGGCCCTCGACCTGGTGGAACATCGGGGTATGCGTCTGGTCGGAGTCGTGGCGGTAGGTGCGGCCCGGCGCAATGACGCGGATGGGCGGCTCGACGGCGCCGGTGAGATAGCCTGCGGCCGGCTTCTCGTTCGTGCGCAGCATCGAGCGGATCTGCACCGGCGAGGTGTGGGTGCGCAGCACTTTCCGCGATCCGTCCGGCCCCGGCTCGAGGAAGAACGTGTCGTGCATCTCGCGCGCCGGATGCCCCTCGGGGAAATTGAGCGCGGTGAAGTTGTACCAGTCGGTCTCGATGTCCGGGCCTTCGGCAATCCGGAAACCCATGTCGGAAAAGATCGCGGTGATCTCGTCCCACACCTGGCTGATCGGATGGATGCGGCCGGTCGCGGTCGGCGGCGGCGTCACCGGCAGGGTGACATCGAGGCGCTCGGACTCGAGCCGCGCGTTGAGCGCCGCCGTCCGCAGGGTTCCGGCCTTGGCCTCGATCATCCCGGCGATCTCGGTCTTCAGCCCGTTGATCAGCGGCCCAGCGGTTTTGCGCTCCTCGGGCGGCATGGTGCCGAGCGTCGCCAGCAGCGCCGACACCGACCCCTTCTTGCCGAGCGCGGCGACCCGCACCGCCTCGAGCGCGGGCTCGTCGGCGGCCGCTTCGATGGCGCCGCTGAGTTCGGTGCGCAACCGCGCGATATCGTCTGGAAGGCTCATCAGCTAAAATTCCGTTTCAGGCGGGCAAACAAAAGCCCTGCGCCATCCCCGGTCGGGGGCGGCGCAAGGCTTAACGTGTGGCCTCGGTAAAGGCTAGGCGGATGTGCCGGGCCGGAGCCCTTAAGCAACCCGCTTGGCGGTGGTCGCCTCGATCTCGCCGAGGTAACCGAGCGCCTTCTTGCTCTGCGCCACGAGGGCGGCGAACGCGGCGGGCTCGGTGATGGCGATATCGGACAGCACCTTGCGGTCGACCGCGATCTCAGCCTTAACGAGGCCGTCGATAAATCGGCCGTAGGTCAGGCCATGGGCGCGGACGGCGGCGTTGATGCGCTGGATCCACAGCGCGCGGAAATTGCGCTTCTTAACGCGCCGGTCGCGATAGGCGTACTGGCCGGCCTTGTCGACGGCGGCCTTGGCGATCGTGATCGACGACTTGCGGCGACCGTAAAAGCCTTCGGCGGCCTTCAGGACTTTCTTGTGGCGGGCGTGAGCGGTTACACCGCGTTTGACTCGGGACATTGCTCAGCTCTCCTTATCGATTGTACGGCATGTACCATTTCACCAGACTCTCATCGCCCTTCTGGAGCAGCTTGGTGCCCCGGTGACGGCGGATGTAGTCGGCGTTGTGGGAGGAGAGGCGGTGGCGTTTGCCCGCGACACCGGCCTTCACGCGGCCAGACGCGGTCATCTTGAAGCGCTTTTTGGCGCCCGACTTGGTCTTCAGTTTCGGCATTTTGCGTCCTTGTTGGGCTCCCGGAGGAGCGTCGCATTATGAGCCGCCACGGCATGCCATTTGGCCGGGCGGTTCTACGGAAGGCGCGTCTATAGAGGGGAAGCGCCCGCAGCGCAAGGCCTCAGGCGGTCTTGAGGACTGCGATGATCTCGCCCAGCCGGTCGAGCAGGTGGTCGCGCTCGGTACGGCTGAATTCGCTGACGGCGCCGTGGTTGACGCTCGCCGTGATCCGGGCCGCGTCCGGCACCACGGCCCGGGCCTTGTCGGTGAGGTAAAGGCCCTGCGCGCGCCCCACCTTGGCCTGCCGGACGATCCAGCCGTCGGCCTCGAGCCCGTTGAGGGTACGCGCCACCCCGGGCTGCTCGACGTCGAGCCGCTCGACCAGCTCCTTCTGCGTCAGGCCCTCGGCGCGGCCGATCTCGATCAGCGCGGCCGCCTGGGCCGGCTGCAGCCCGAGCGGCGCCAGCGCGTCCCTGAGCCGGGCCGATACCAGCCGCGCCAGCTGCGCGACACGGATGGTGCCGCGGGACCGCGTGACGCGTTTCCATGCCCACGCGATCTCGGGGGTCATGGACGCACCTGCCGAAAGCCGCTCGATCAGCCATCTCTCGGTGAGAGCGAACCGGGAGTTCCACGACGAGTGACTGGCCAGTCCATCGACGAGCTCGGCAGCGCGCCGCCCCCAGACGTCGTCGAGCTGCAGGATGCCGTCGATCTCGGCAGCCGCGCGCCCCAGCACGGCTCGGGCCACGGGCGGTGACAGTCGCAACTGCAGGCATCCGAACGTCTGCAGCTGCGTCGAGCTGAGCACCTGGCCG
>JBQCIY010000207.1:0-10947 GCA_051953275.1 Devosia sp.
GCGCTTCAACTCGCGCGGTGTCGGCCGCAGCCAGGGGATGTTCGACCATGGCATCGGCGAATTGTCCGACGCCGCGTCGGCGCTCGACTGGCTGCAGTCGCTCAACCGCGAGTCGCGCGGCTGCTGGATTGCCGGGTTTTCATTCGGCGCCTGGATCGGCATGCAACTGCTGATGCGCCGGCCGGAGGTCGAAGGCTTCATTTCGGTGGCCCCGCCGGAAAATCTCTATGATTTCTCCTTCCTCGCCCCCTGCCCGTCATCCGGGCTGATCATCCATGGCGACAAGGACCGCGTCGCGCCGCCCAGCTCGGTGCAAAAGCTCGTCGACAAGCTCAAGACGCAGAAGGGCATCACCATCGAGCAGCAGATCGTCGACGGGGCCAACCACTTCTTCGAGGGCAAGATCGACGAATTGACCGAGCGCTGCGCCGAATATCTCGACCGGCGCCGCGCGGATATCGCGGCGGGCAAGGGGCGATAGCTCCGCCATGCCGAGCAAATTCAAATCCGATTTCCTCAACGTTCTCGAACAGCGAGGCTTCATCCATCAGATTTCCGATCCGGAGGGATTGGACGCGCTGGCGGCCAAAGGCCAGATCACCGGCTATGTCGGATATGACGCGACGGCGACCTCGATCCACATCGGTAACCTGATCACGGTCACCCTGCTCTACTGGCTGCAGCAGACGGGGCACAAGGCGATCAGCCTGATGGGCGGCGGCACGTCCATGGTGGGCGATCCGAGCTTCCGCGACGATCAGCGCAAGCTGCTGACGCCGGAAACCATCAACGCCAATATCGAGAGCATCAAGCGCGTCTATGGCCGGATTCTCGACTACGGCGGGTCCAACCCTGCCATTATGGTCAACAACGCGGACTGGCTGCTGAAACTCAACTATGTCGAGTTCCTGCGCGACGTGGGCCGCTATTTCTCGGTCAACCGGATGCTCAGCTTCGACAGCGTGAAGCTCAGGCTCGACCGCGAGCAGTCGCTGAGCTTCCTCGAATTCAACTACATGATCATGCAGGGTTACGACTTCGTCGAGCTGAACCGGCGCTACGGCTGCGTGCTGCAGATGGGCGGCTCGGACCAGTGGGGCAACATCATCAACGGCGTCGACCTCAGCCACCGCATGGAGGGCCCGCAGCTCTATGCGCTGACGACGCCGCTGCTTACCACCTCCTCCGGCCAGAAGATGGGCAAGACGGCATCGGGCGCGGTGTGGCTCAACGGCGACCTCTTCAGCCCCTACGATTTCTGGCAGTATTTCAGGAACACCGAGGACGCCGACGTCGGCAAGTTCCTCAAGGTCTTCACCCGTCTGCCGCTCGACGAGATCGGCCGGCTCGCGGCGCTCGGCGGCGCCGAGCTCAACGAGGCCAAGAAAGTTCTTGCGACCGAAGTGACCGCGATCGTGCATGGCCGCGAGGCCGCCGAGCAGGCGGCCAAGACGGCCGCAGCGACGTTCGAGTCCGGGGCGCTCGACCTGTCCCTCCCCACGATCGAAGTGCCGCGGGACGAGCTCAAGGCGGGCCTGGGACTGCTGGCCGCGCTCGTTCGCGCCGGCCTGGCCGGATCCAACGGCGAAGCCCGACGGGCGGTGCAAGGCGGCGCCATCCGGCTCAACGACGAAGCGGTGAGCGACGATCGCCTGACTCTGACCGAGGCGAACCTGCTGCCCGAAGGCGTGCTGAAGCTCAGCTCCGGCAAGAAGAAGCACGCTCTGCTGAAGCCGGTTTAGCGTTGGCCGTCCCGGCGAGATCGGAGGTGGTCCAGCCAGTCCTGCCCTGCAAAGAAGATACGAACGACAGTGACTTCGGCATCGGTGATCTCGAAGGCGACCTGAACGCGCCCCTCAAAACCTGCAGAGCGCAGCCCCCTATAAATATCATCATGGCTGTTGCCGCGCTCGCTGGCCGTTGTGAGGCCCCGCAGGAAGCGACGAATGCGTCCCACGTAACGCCTTGCCGTCACCGGCGAGGCGTTCAGCCGGACAAGCCGATAGATTTCCTTGAGATCAAGCAGCGCGCTTCCCGCGACGACCAGCCGTCGGCGTTTCATATTCCTCGATGAATTTATCTAGTTGGGCAAATGCTTCGTCTGCAGGCAATAACTGGCTTGGGTCTTTCTTATAGGCCTCGATGGTTGGCAGCACCTGCTCACACAACCAGCGACCGATAGCCTCGTCCCGCTGCTTCATGTTGCGCAAGCCGTCGCGAACGACCTCACTGCCCGAGGCATAGTGCCCCCGCTCGACCTGCTGATCGATGAATTTCGCCTGTTCTTCGGTGAGGCTGAAGGTGCGTTTGACGACTTTGGCCATGGCAAGGCTCCTACTCAAGCGCTGAACATAGCACCCGGTATGACGAATTCATACCGTCAGTTGCCGCCCGTGTCCGAGCCGTCGACGCGCGGCTGTTCCTTGGCGCGATATTCGAACAGCGAGCGGAAGGCGCCGGGGGCCAGGGCCGACATCGGGTTGATGCGGAAGTCCGGCTTGTCGAGCGGTCCCTTGACCTGGAAGGTCACCCCGAACAGCCCACCGGCGGGGCCGCCGCCGAGCGGGCCGAACAGCTTGCCGAAGGCGTTGTTGATGCCGAACATCGGGATCACCGTCCCGGTCAGGTCGTATTGCTTGCTGTCGGTGTAGATGAAGCCCTTGCCCGAGCCGCCAAGGTTCTCGCCGGTGACGATGGCGTCGTTGATCTGTACGCGGTCCACGCGGTGCGTGAAGTTCACCTGTGCACTGGCGAAGGCGATGTTGTTGCCGTGCGATAGGAGTTGCCCACCCTCGGGATGGCTGTCGAGGATGTTGGCGATGTTCTTTTCGTCGACGATGGCGAAGTTCTTGAGGTTGATCTCGCCCTGGTCGACCTTGGCGGCCGTGTTGGTGGCCAGCACCAGGCTGCCTTCCCCGCCCTGCACCTGGGCGTAGACGCCGACGAGCCTGAGCAACGTGCCCAGATCGTTGAACGCCACCGACAGGGTGTGGCCCTCGGGCGTCGGATTGGTAACCACCGAAACCTGCGAACTACCGCCAAGTTGCGCCTGCAGGCTCACCTTCTTGAGGTCGCTGCCCTTGAGCGCGAGGTCGAGGGCAACGTTGTAGGCGGTGGTCTTGTAAAAGCCGAGCGCGCGCTTGAGCTCGGCATCCACCGCGATGGTCTGCGTGAACGTGGTCGCCTGGGGGCCGCCTGAGCCCTGATCGAGACTGAAGAAGCGCTTGAGCAAGGGCTTGAGGTCGAGCTGGTCGCCGCGGACGCGGACTTGATAGCCGCCATTGATCGGCGTCAAAGAAATCTGCGCCGCATCCCCCGGGCTCAGAGCGAAATTGGTGAACTCGGCTGACTGCAGGCCCTTCTTGGCATCGACTTCCAGACCGCCCTTCAGGCTGACGTCGCCGAATTCGAGATCGACATCGCTCAGGTCGGTGATGTCGGCCTTCTGTACGACCGTCGCGGCAAGCGATCCCGCCGTGCCCGCATCCTTGCTGATGCCGAGATCCTGAATGTTCAGAGCGGCGTTCTTGAGATCGACGTTGAGCTGGATCGAGCCATCGGGCTGCGGCTTGGCGAGCACGGCGACCTTGCCGGTTGCAAACTGGCTCACGTCGAAGCCGAGCTTGCCGAGGTCGGCCAGGTTGACCGAAGCGTTGATCGCGAGGTTCGGCTTTTGTGGATTCTTCAGGTCGCCGTCGATCGTGGCGTTGGCGTTGACACCGTCGAGCGCGGCGCTGCCGCCCACGTGAAAGCCCGCCGGTGTCGCCATGAAGGACAATTCGCCATCGCTGAACATGTGGCCGCCGACGGGGGCGCTGGAGCCCAGGTCCACGACGTTGCCGTTAACCGTGTAGTCGATGTTCTTGGTCGCCCCCCGGCTGTCGAGCGTTATGGTCGACAGCGCCCGCACGTTGAGATTTCCGGTCACGGTGCTGAGGTCGACCGGGAGATTCTGGCCTTTCAGCGCATCCGGCTTGACCTGGTTGAGGATGGCACTCAATGCTGGAATGCCGCTCGACAGATCGCCCGAAATCTCGACCACGTTTTCGCCGGGGTTGGTTCCGGGGGTCATTTCGAGCGCCGCATTGGCAACCGCGATGTTGCCCTTGGCCGTGGGTACGTTGGCCCCGTCGACTGCCACCGTCAGGTCGGAATCGTGCATCTGGATGCGCGTCTTCCCCTGCACTTCGATCGGGTCGAGATTGTCGAGCGGCTTCACCGTGATGCCGTCGGCGACCATCTCGACAAAAATGCCGTTCTGGGGGATAGGCATGGGTTTGCTGGTGTCGCCACTCATCGACAACGTCCCCACCGGGAACGCGAACTTCATGTTGGCGCTCTCGATCGTGCCGGCCGACACGCTCTTGATGAAGGCTTTGCGCGCGTCTGAGGCTAGGAAATACGGCCACAGGCGCTTGATGTCGTCGGCGGTGATCCCCTGCCCGGCAATCGTCATGTCGAAGCCCATGCCCTTGCGCAGCAGGTCGATGCGGCCTTTGCTCTCGATGCGGGTGCCGCTCGCCTTGCTCAGCACCGCTTCGTCGATGCCGACCGCACCATAAAGCGGCGCGGACCAGCCCTTGAAGCTGATGGTGTCGAACGGCTGGTCCGGATCGCCCATGTCGTTGGGATGGATCCTGACGTCGCGGCTGGTCATCGAGATTGCGACCGTGGGGCCGTAGAGATCGTCGAGGCCCAGCTTGAAGATGCCGGAAATCTTCGCCGTGCTCTGGCCGATGGTAATGGCGGCTTCGTCCATCTTGAACGTGCCGTCATGCGGCGTCCACTTGACCTCGATAATGTTGCTCGCGATGGGGAAATAATCCTCCCCGAGCCGCAGGTCGGTGCCGGTCATATCCACGTGGAAGTCGCCGTCGTGGATCTTGTTGGTGACGGGGTCGAAGCCGATGTCGAGCGAAACGGCGGACGCGCCCGCGATTCCCACCATGGAATCCGGATCGTTGATGGTGGGCGCGAATGAGGCGAGATCGAAATTGTTGAGCGAGACCTTGAGCCGGGCCTCGTTGTTCTGGTCGATGACCCGCTGCAGGATGCCCTTCATGACGGTGCCGCCGAAATTGGCGGAGAAGCTGCCTTCGACTGCCTTGCCGTTGGGGGTCGGCGCAATATCGAGAGAAATCTGGGTGAAGGTCCGGAAGGTGCCGTAGAGCGCATCGTTCATGTCGAGCGTGGCGTTCCGCACCACGAGGCGCGAAAACCGGCCCTGCTGTGCCTGGTCGATAACCGATGCGATGCCGGCCTCAGCTGCCTCGAGGTTGAAGACCAGCCAGTCGTTGTCCGACCGCATATGGGTGGCTTCGGTGGTCTTGCCCTTGACGGCGATGCCGCCCGAATGGATGCCGGCGTCCGGGAACGCCTGCGAGCCCTCGAGCACACGAACGGTCGCCGGCCCGCCCTTGGGATCGGGGACGATTTCGAGGTCGGCCAGTCGCGGTCCAAACAGGTCCTGGTTGATCTGGATGTGCGGGCCGACCACGGTCACGAAGGCGCCCGGCTGGCCGATGAGGGCGCGGATGGGTGAGAAGCCGACTTCAAGGGCATCCATGGCAATCTTGGCGCCCGACTGGGTGTCCTTGTAGACCACCGGGCTGAACTGGATCACCGGGAAGGTGTAGTTCTCGAGCGTCAGTGCCATGTCGCCAAGCTCGAGCTCGGTGCCCTTGGGCATGCTCGCCACCACGACATTGCGGACCTGCGTCGCGATGAACGGTAGCGGCAACGGGTGAACCAGGAGCACGACGTAGAGGACGACGGCGAGGGCCAGCGGAATGCCGAAGATCCACGCAGCGGCGAGGCCCACAGTGCGGGCGACAGAGCGCTTGCGGACCGTCTGACCTGGTGGCGGCGTTGGCTTCAATTATGGTCCGCAGGCGTTTTGACGATGATGCGAAGGGCCCCGGGAATCATCGTCCGGTGGGTGTCTCTTGTCCGACGATACCGGCTGCAATATGGCACTAAGAGCATGAAATGGCGCGTCTTGGCGCCCCTGGAGGCGCAATGGCGATGCTCGAGCCGGGCCAGGCGGCCCCCGATTTCAGTCTGGCAGACGACCGCGGCGGCGCTTTCAGGTTGAGCGAGCACCGAGGCAAGCCGGTGGTGCTCGAATTCTACTGCGAAGATGACAGCGGCGGCTGCGTCACCGAGAACCAGGAGTTCTCGGCGCTCATGCCGGAATTCGCCGCTGCCGGCGCGGAGGTCGTCGCCATCTCGCCGCAAGATGTCGCGAGTCACAGGAAATTCAGCAGCAAATACGGCTTCCGGCAGCCGCTCCTCGCCGATCCCGGCCTGGAGGCGATCAAGGCCTACGGCCTGTGGGACCAGAAGAAACTCTGGGGCCACGAGTTCATGGGGGTGCTGCGCGCCACCTATCTCATCGGTCCCGACGGCATGATCGCCGGCGTGTTCAAGGCGTCGCGGATCAAAGGTCATGCACAAAAGGTCCTCGACGCCACTCGCCAACTCGCGGCCCGGCCCCGCTAAGCGCCCGGCCGCGGCTCTCTTTTCGCCTTATTAACCTTAACAGATCATGATCGCCCGCAGCGTTCCAGCGTCCCGGGAGTTGCTGCGGTGCGTCCGAAAGTCCCCGTCAAACCCTTCGCCAAGGCTCCGAGCAGGCCGCGCAGGCCCAATCCAACCCGGATCGGCATCCGTCCCCTGGTCCTGTATGGGGGTTTTTCGGCGTTGATGCTGACCAACGCGCTGACGCTGGTCGGCCTGCTGATGGCGCCCGACATCGGGAAGCTCTTTGCCAGCCAGAATGGCTCGGTGTTCTCGGCGTACGAGGACCGGATTGCCCAGCTCCGGCTCGAAGTCGACCGCCTGCAGTCGCGCCACTATGCGCAGACCGGGGACATCAACCTGCAGCTCCAGGAACTGGCGCAGACGCAGGAGGTGCTGGTCGAGCAGCATCAATATGTGAAGGAACTGGCGGACAAGGCGGCGGCGCTGGGGATCACCGACGCCAGCCTGTCCAAGAATGCCTCAGGCGGTGGCGCTCCGGCAATTCCAGCCGCAGGAAGCACCGACGGCGACTCCCCGGCGGCTCCCGAAGGAGCGACCGATGGCGATAGCGGCCCGGCCGCCAAAGTCGCGGCGGCGACGGCCAGCGTCAACAAGATGATGGACGAGTCCAAGCTCGCTCTGGCGACGCTTTCGGACGAAGCGAGCGCCCGGACCAACCAGATCATGGGCACGCTGGCCACGATCGGAATCAAACCGAAGCTCCCGGACGCCGACGCCGATACGGACGCCGAAGGCGGTCCGCTATTGCCCCCGGTCGATGGCGCCGAGGGCACCTCGCTGATCGATGACGCCAATGCCGTAGCGGCCGCGCTCGAGCGCCTCAAATCGGCCAAGGAGGCCGCGAACGGCGCGCCGATCCACATGCCGGTGTCGTCCACGGCGCGGGTCAGTTCGATCTTCGGTAATCGCAAGGATCCCTTCACCGGCCGCCTGGCGTTCCATCCTGGCATCGACTTCGCCGCGCCCTGGGGAACGACAGTGCTGAGCGCCGGGGCCGGCACGGTCACGTTCGTGGGGCAGATCAACGGCTACGGCAATGCGGTCGAGATCACCCATGCGAGCGGGGTGATCTCGCGCTATGGGCACCTCAGTTCGTTCCTCGTCAAGGAAGGCGACACGGTCGAGACGGGCACGCCGATCGCGCGGGTGGGCTCGACCGGGCGGTCGACCGGTCCGCACCTGCACTTCGAGGTGCGTACCGACGATACGGCGGTGGACCCGGCGCGGTATCTCAACGCCGGCAAGATCCTGCAAAAACTCGTCGTCGCCAGCTGACGGAACTTTTTGACGCGGCATGACCCATATGGGTGATGCGCGGCAGATACTGAGGATGCAAAGTACTACGGTACTTGCGAAGCGGTCATCGCCCTTGCGGGTCGCCGCAATTGAACCGTACTTTAGCGCGGCCGGTGGAGGTCCCACCGGTCGCTTTTCGTTTGCGCCGCGCTACTCGACGTCCTTGACGGTATCGGCGTAGCCGCTCACGCGGGCGGCGAGCGATGCTTCCATGAAGCCGTCGAGGTCGCCATCGAGCACTGCGCCGGTGTTCGACGTTTCGTAGCCGGTGCGCAGGTCCTTCACCATCTGGTACGGCTGCAGCACATAGCTGCGGATCTGGTGGCCCCAGCCGATCTCGGTCTTGGACGCTGCTTCGGCGTTCGCCGCCGCCTCGCGCTTTTCGAGCTCCTGCTCATAAAGGCGCGCCTTGAGCATCTGCATGGCCGTCGCCCGGTTCTTGTGCTGGCTGCGCTCCTGTTGGCAGGCGACGACGATGCCAGTCGGCACGTGGGTGATGCGGATGGCGGAGTCCGTGGTGTTGACGTGCTGGCCGCCGGCGCCCGAGGAGCGGTAGGTGTCGACCTTGAGATCGGCCTCGTTGATCTCGATGTTGATGGTGTCGTCGACCACCGGATAGACCCAGGCCGACGAGAAGCTGGTGTGGCGGCGCGCCGCGCTGTCATAGGGCGAGATCCGCACCAGGCGGTGCACGCCGGCCTCCGTCTTCAGCCAGCCATAGGCATTGTGCCCCTTGATCTGGATGGTCGCCGACTTGATGCCGGCTTCTTCGCCGGGATGGATTTCCATCGTGTCGACCTTGAACTTCCGCCGCTCGGCCCAGCGCGTGTACATGCGCAGCAGCATCGAGGCCCAGTCCTGGCTCTCGGTGCCGCCCGCGCCGGCGTGGATTTCGAGGTAGCAGTCGTTGTGGTCGGCCTCGCCGCTGAGCAGCGTCTCGACCTGCAAGCGGGACGCCGTTTGCTGCAGCTCCTCGATCGCGCCCTCGGCCTCCTTCACGATCTCGGCGTCGCCCTCGGCCTCGCCGAGCGCGATCAGTTCGACATTGTCGCTGAGCTGCTGGGCGAAGCTCTTGACGGCGCCCACCTGCGCATCGAGCTCGTCGCGCTGGCGCATGATGTCGCGCGCTTTTTCGGGATCGCTCCAGAAATCGGGCGATTCCGTCCTGGCGTTCAGGTCGTCGAGCCTGGCTTCCGCGGTATCCCAGTCAAAGATGCCTCCTCAGCAGGCTCAGCACCTGCTCGATTTCGGCGATGGCTTTTTCAGTCTCGGCGCGCATGGCGGTCCCAGGCAAATATCCTCGGCGCCCATGTAGTTGAGCCGCCCGCCGCGATCAACCCGAAAGGGCTAGAGGCAGGTCAGGGAAAGCCGCGTCAGCAGGGAGACCAGCTCGGACTGGCGGCGCGTGCCGGTCTTCCGCATCACGCCGACGAGCTGATTGCGCAGGGTCTGCTTGGAGACTTCGCGCTCCTGCGCGAAATCGGCCAGTGTCGAGCCATTGAGCAAGGCCTCGGCCAGGGAAGCCTCGGACTCGGTCAGACCAAAGGCGCGCCAGAGCAGGTCCATCGGCAGGCTCGAGACCTCGAGACTGCCGTGCACCACCAGCATGACCAAGGGACCCGGATCGAGGATGGCATCGTGCAACTGGTGATGCTGCGTGCCTCGCGACGCCGCGCGTGCGATGGCAAGATAGCGCCCGCCCGTCTCGGACCGGCTGAGCTGGATCACCGACGTGGTCGATCGCTTGGCCGAGGACGCCTTCTGCACCACCTCACGAAGCTGCCGATCGACCGCTTCGTCAGCCGCACGAAGGTCACCGTTGAAGCCGGTGAACGGCCCCTCCCCCTGTCGTCGCATCGCTTCGGCATGCTGGTTGGCGTACTGAATCCGCATCTCGGTATCGACGAAGAAAACCGCGAACGGCAAATCCTCCACGACGCTATCGAGGTAGCCAAATCCGGATGCAAATCGCGAGCGCTTGATGATGTCGAACGCGCGGCCGAAATGGTAGGCGGCCTCGCCCAGCACGCTGGCCGCCCGCGAGCGCGTCGCCAGATCGTCGAGGCCGTAGCGGATCTCGATGGTCATCTGGCGGGCCCCCTCGCGAAGGATCACGACGCCGGTGCTGGCCAGATAGTCACCTTGCTTGGCGAGCCAGTCGGTCACGAACGGACTGCCGGCTGTCTCCTCGCGCGGCAGCAGCTGGTCATCGTGATAGACTTGGTACAGTGCAAGCTCGGCCAGGCCGGGCAGCCATGGGTTCAGTTCCGCAAAATTCGACAGATAGGCGCTGACGCCGTCCGCGCTCAGACCGCGCTGCGAGAACAACAGGTTGGAGCGCTTGACGATGTCATTGCCGCTGACGAGCACAAGACTGCTCGGAAACGTTGCTTCGAGAATGTCGAGAATACTGTCCCAGTTCGACCGGCCGAGTGCCATCTCGTAGATCGCACTGATGAGACTATTCTGCGAATACCCCATGACAACACCACACAACGCGGGACTGGACCGGTTTGACCCTGCGTCCCTCGCGCCGGACCGAGGGGGGAGCGACTGGTTGTCTCCGTCGCTTATGGGGAAAAGCTAACAGATGCATGGCTGTTAGCAATTCATATACCATCACATGGTTACCGGCGCCGCGTTGAGCGGGCCGAATGGCCAGGGAGCCCCCGTCCCGACGCTGCACTGGCTGATGCCTGCTGGATTCCGTCCACCTTCGTCCGCGGCCGCCAGAGCATCCGTCTCACGGTGCACCTCAGCATCGGACGAATTGTCCGGCTCACCAATGAAGCGGCCACTGGCGTCCGATCACGGCGGTAGCGGCCAGACGTACTGCCGGTGCCGGCTGGGTTCGCACAGCCGAAGCGCGAGGGTCACTATGAGTAGTGCAAATGCACTATCGAGCCTGCATATCGTACTTCTAAATGTATTAGAAGAGCAATATGGAGATATACTTGCTGACAGTGGAACTCATACGAGCCGCCTTAACCTTAAGATTTGCCAATTTAAGGCTTTCGACAGATTTTTCTACTGCACATTACACTTATACACAGCTTCTTCTTCGTGCTTGTTTGCCCTCACGAGAGCCGGGGTCAGCCGGCTGGCTCG
>JBQCIY010000208.1:0-4052 GCA_051953275.1 Devosia sp.
TGGCCGACCGGCATGCGCGGGTTGAGCGAGGAGAAAGGGTCCTGGAAAACGATCTGCATGCGCGAGCGCAGAGGTCGCATCTCGGCCCGCGAGCGGCCGTGGATCGCTTGCCGGTCGAAATAGATTTCGCCGCTGTCGGCATCGATCAGCCGCAGCAGCGCCTGGCCGAAGGTGGTCTTGCCGGAGCCGGATTCGCCGACCAGCCCCAGCGTCTCGTGCCGGCAGAGCTTCAGGTCGAGATCGTCGACCGCGACCAGCTCGCGCCAGTCCGGCTTGAGGAAACTGCCGTGGCGCAGCATAAAGCAGACGCGTACGGCGTTCGCCTCGAGGATGGTGCCGCTGCCTTCGGGCAGCGGCTGCGGCCGGCCGTGCGGTTCGGAAGCGAGCAGCCGCTGGGTATAGGGATGTTGCGGATTGGCGAACAGCCGCTCGGTGACGTTGTGCTCGCGCATCTCGCCGTGCTGCATGACATAGACGTAGTCGGAAAACTTGCGCACCACGGTGAGGTCGTGGGTGATCAGGATCACCGCCATCTTCAGCTCTTTCTGAAGATTGCGGATCAGGTTCAGGATCTGCGCCTGCACCGTGACGTCGAGCGCGGTGGTCGGCTCGTCGGCGATCAGCACGTCGGGGTCGTTGGCCAAAGCCATAGCGATCATGACGCGCTGCCGCTGCCCGCCGGAGAGCTGATGCGGGTATTGCTTGAGCCTTGCCTCCGGCTCGGGGATCTGGACATGCTTGAGGAGCTCCAGCGCACGCGCCCAGGCCTCCCTGCGGCTCACCTTCCGGTGCACCCGGATCGCCTCGACGATCTGGCTGCCGACCGTGTAGATCGGGTTGAGTGAGCTCATCGGTTCCTGGAAGATCATCGAGATGCGGTTGCCGCGCAGCTTGCGCCGGGCGGCCTCGGGGAATTTCAGGATATTCTGGCCGAGATAGTCTACGCTCGAGCGTGGCGACACGGTCGCCCGCCGCGACAACAGACCCATCACGGTGCGCGCCGTCACCGACTTGCCGGAACCGGACTCGCCGACGATGGCAATGGTCTCGCCGCGATAGAGCTGGAACGAGACGTCCTTCACCGCCTCGACGGTGCCGTGCTCCACCTTGAAGGCGACCTCGATGTTGCGGGCGTCGATGATGGGCTGTTCATGGCGCGCGGCGTGGTCGAGCCGGACGGCGGGTGCGAAATTGTCTGCGAGCGCGATCGTCGTCATCCAGGCCACCTCAATAAGGATCGACGGCATCGCGCAGGCCATCGCCCAGCGCGTTGAAGGCAAACACGGTGACCAGCACGAAGCCGACCGGTGACAGGATCCAGGGGTAGGTGCCGATCACCGAATAGGTCGCCGTGTCCTGCAGCATCAGCCCCCAGGAGATCAGCGGCGGCTTCACGGCGAAACCTAGAAAGCCGAGAAAGGCTTCGAGCAGCACCACGGTCGGGATGGCGAGCGTCACGGCGACGATGATGTGGCTCAAGACGTTCGGCAGGATATGCCGGACGATGATGCGGAAATCGCCCGAGCCTACAGCGATCGCAGCACGCACATATTCGATGCGGCTCAGCGCCAGCGTCTTGCTGCGCACCTCGCGGCTGAGCTGGGCCCAGCCGAGCGCCGCCATCACCGCGATGACGAAGGCGATGAAGACATTGGACGGCGCGGTCACCGGGATTAGCGTGGTGAGCGCCAGGTACAGCGGCAGCTGCGGAAAGGCGAGCACCACCTCGACGAAACGCTGCACCCAGGTATCGAGGCGGCCGCCGAGATAGCCCGAGCTGATGCCGACCAACGTGCCGATGGTGGTCGTGAGCGCCACCACGACCAGGGCGATGGTCAGCGAAATGCGGGAGCCGACGATGCCGCGCGAGAGAATGTCGCGGCCGAGCTTGTCGGTGCCGAGGAAGTGCACCGGGTTGCCGTTGGTCGAGCCGAAGAAATGGATGTCAGCCGGAATGACCCAGAAGATGGAGTACGGCGCGCCCTTGACGAAGAAGCCGAGGGGCGTGGGGTTCTTGTAGTCCGGCCCCATGATCGGCTGGAAGGTAATCGGGTCGAGCTGGTCGCTTTCGACCAGCGGATAGATGGTCGGCAGGAGTGAGAACGAGCCGTCGGGCGCCGTGAACGAGATGCTGTCGGGGGCGGCGAACGAGATGGTCTGCAGCTTCGCATCCATCGGCGCGAAGAAATCTGCGAAGACCGCCATCAGCAGCAGCAGGGTGACCAGCACCAGGCCGATCATGCCGACGACCGAACGGCGGAAGCGGCGCCAGACCAGGGCCAGGTAGCCCTCGTCGTTCTGCGCGAAGCGCCCCTGGACGACGCGCGGCGTATCGGCGGAATCCTCCGCGCCGGCCGGCAGTGGGCCGCCGGCCAGATCGGGCGGCAACGGAACGGCGGAGTCGATGGGATGGTCGGCCATCAGGCTTCTCCCCCGAGCCGCACGCGCGGATCGAGCACCGCCAGGAGGATGTCGGAGATGATGTTGCCCATCAGCAGCGTCGCCGACAGGACGAGCATGAAGGTCGCGGTGACCCACACGTCGCCGACGCCGAGCGAACTGACGATCGCCGGCCCGACCGTCGCGAGGCCGAAGACGATCGCCACCTCGATCTCGCCGGTCATCATGTAGGGCAGCACCACACCCTGATAGGCGATCAGCGGATGGAGCGCATTGGGCACCGCGTGCTTGAGGATCACCGCCGACTGCGACAGGCCCTTGGCCCGCGCGGTCTCGATGTATTGCGCGTTGAGGACGTCGAGCAGGTTCGCGCGCATCACGCGCATGTTGTAGGCGAGCCCGCCGAAGGTCGCGATGAACACCACCGGCCATACGTGCTGCACCAGATCGACAAATTTGCCCCACGACCACGGCTGGCCGCCGTAGTAGGCGGAATTGAAGCTGCCCAGCTCCTGCACGTTGAGCTTGAAGGCGAGGATGTAAATGATGATCAGCGCCAACAGGAAGCGCGGAATGGTCATGCCGAGAAACGACACCACGCCGAACAGGGTATCGACCCAGCTATATTGTCGGGTCGCCGCCACGATGCCGAGCGAAATACCGATCGCCGACGCGAGGATATGGCAGGTCAGCGCCAGAAGGATGGTGCGCGGCAGCCGCTCGGCGACGATGTCGCCCACCGGCCGGTTGTAATAGAACGACTGGCCGAAATCGAAGCGTGTGACGATGCCGGTCACCCAGTTCACATATTGCAGCGGCAGCGGCGCATTGAGCCCGTGCGCGACGCGGTAGGCGTCGGCCTGCTTCTGCGCGTCCTGGTCGGACACGTTGCCCTGACTCATCAGCATGGACTTGAGGTAGTCGGCGTAGTCGCCCGGCTGCGCCTTGATGATGCCGAAGGTCACCACCGACAGAATCAACAGCACCGGGATGGCATAGAGCACGCGGGTGGCGATGAAGCGAAGCATCCGACAACCTTGTCACGAGAGTGCAAGGGGGCCTGAGCCCCCTTGCTGACCTTGCACCGTTACGGACTAGTTGGAAATCGGTCCGTTGCCGAGGCCAGGCGCACCCGGGAGGGTCTTGGGATAAAGCTCGTAGTTCTTCTGCTTGTCCGTGGGGACGAACACCCGCTCGCGCATGATGTTGTCCTCGGCCCAGTTGAACATGAAGATCGGCGCACCCGGTGGGATGTTGGCGAACCGCTTGTTGATGATCAACGCGCCGGGGTACTGCGTCAGGCCCACGGTGTAGACGTTCTCGGTATAGAGCTTCTGGTACTGCTTCATCAGATCGGCCCTCTTGGCCGGATCGGGCTCCGCGATGAACTTGTTCACCACGTCGACCATGTCCTTTTCGAAGGGCAGCAGGTCAACGGTGCCGTCCGTGCCGGCGCGGTGGAAGTAGCTCGTCTGCGGTCCGGTCGGAGCGAGGTTGGCGGTGTTCTGCACCACCGAGATCAGTTCCGACTGGTTGCGATAGACCTGCCAGTCCCATTTGCCCGAATTCTGCAGGTCGGTGATGTTGGTCCCGCCCACGAGGTTGACACTGACACGGATGCCAATGGCCTCCATCGACGCAACCACGCCTTC
>JBQCIY010000209.1:0-4947 GCA_051953275.1 Devosia sp.
TCCGGCGGGTCGGCGACAACGCGCGAGGTCGCGCGCACGAACTTGATGTAGCTGCCGATCAGCACGCGCCCGAGGAAGTTGCGCACGCCCGGCCGGTCGATCCAGCGCGTCGTGTCGGGCGTGGCAGCCTCGCTCACGCGCCCTCGTCCTCGGGGTCGAGCAGACGGTGCAGGTGCACCACGAAATAGCGCATCTGCGCGTTGTCCACCGTCTGCTGCGCCTTGGCGCGCCAGGCGCGCTCGGCTTCGGCATAGTTGGGATAGACGCCCACCAGGTCGACCTTGCTCAGGTCCTTGAACGTCACGCTTTCGATGTCTTCGAGCTCGCCGCCGATCACCAGATGCAGCAACTGTTTCTTCGGTTGTTTGCTGGGCGCTTTCAATTCGTCGTCTTCCGTTCGCGGTCCTGTTGCGGTTCGGGGCAGCCATAGACCCGGATCAGCGCCTCGCACAGCACCTGTCTTAGCGAAACCTGCGCAAAGGCGGCAAGCGCGCCGTGCCGTACGTCCTGGCGGTTGAACCGCATGGCTCCTATGCAGGCGTCCTCGAAACCGACGCCGCATTCGGCCAGGATCACCGCCGCCCCGGCGATGTCCCAGTCCTGCGAGCCCCGCCGCACCACGGTGGCGTCGAGCTTGCCGGTCGCCACCTGCACCAGGCGGTAGGCGAGGGAGGGGTAGGCCGGCCCCCGCGTATAGTCGAGCCCGGCCGTCTGCAGCTCCTGGTGCACGGCCCCGGGCGCCGGGATCAGCGGCGCCCGGCGGTCGGCCGGCGTGTGCCGGGCGATCGGGCTGCCATTGAGCCGCGCCCCGCCACCGCGCCAGGCGTCGTACATCTCGTTGCGCGCCGGCGCGAACACCACACCGGCCACCGGAGTGCCGTTCTCTACCACCGCCAGCGATACCGTCCAGCTGTCTTCACCGCGGATGAAGCCGCGTGTGCCGTCGATGGGATCGACGATGAAGGTGCGCGCATGGTTCAGGCGGTCGAAGTCGTCGGCGCTCTCTTCGCTGAGCCAGCCATAGTCGGGCCGCGCCGTGGTCAGCGCCGAGTACAGGAATTTGTCGAGCACGATGTCGGCTTCCGAGACTGGAGAGGAGTTCTCCTTGGTCCAGGTCTTGAGGTCGCGCCGGAAGTAGCTCGAAGCGATGATGCCGGCCGTCACCGCGGCGGTGCGCAGCAACTCGAGGTCGGCCTCGTATGTGGTGGGTGGTTCAGCCATGTCGCCCGCGCGTTTGGCGTCGCTTCTAGGCGGAAATGCGGAGGCGCACAACGACGTGCTTAACTTGCCGTTACACCCGGTGACGACCCGCTAACCCTCGGCAAAACTACCTAAACTTAACCCAGTTTCTTAAGCGCGGCAGAAAGTGGGGCGGCTAGATTGGGCCCATACAAGGGAGCGTCAAAAAACCAAGCTCTCGGGGTTAGCAGGAAGGCGACTACAAGATGGATCAGTGCGCAAGGATTGACGGGGCGAATGTCGTCCTGCTGTTCGGCACGAAGAGCACGGCCACCGTTGCGGCCACTCCGTTCACCGCGCGGCAGTATGGGCCCGCCAATGACAATGGTCCGAAGGATCCGGTCAAGACCGTAACCGTGCGCCGCATGCTCGAGAAGTCGGGCGTGGCCATCAAGGTCAAGGTCCCGGTCAATGAATTCGTCGGCGTTGCGGTGTCGACGCACATTTCGGAAGACGGCGTGCTGACGAGTGCGATCGAGCTCGTCCACGGCGATCCCGACCTCAACTACAAGGTGTTCGAGGAAGTCGGCAACGGCAACGTCGTCGCCGAATGGCAGAACTGGGGCAAGAAGCTCCGCCTGCCGCTCTACATCAAGGCCGGCGACGGCTCGCTGCTGCCCTACAGCCAGCAGGTTTCGGGCGTGGCCCTCGGCCCGCACGTGGCGCGCCGCAAGCTCGCCCACGACAGCGAGCGCCGGCCGCGGTTCCTCAACCGCCGCCAGCCGGGCGAATCCAACGCGTCGTAAGGCAGGCGCCGGCAGGTAGGCGGTCAGAACGATCTCGCGGGACGTGCAACTTAATCCACAGACGCTCGTTTCTGACTGTGTCGAGCGGGTGGATGCACCATAACGCCCCTCGGCGCCCCGATAGCGACCTCCAAAGCGCTGCACGGCCCGTCATCCCCCCTGACGGGCCGTTGCTTTTTGCCGTCAGTGGTTCAGCGACGCCATGCCGCCCGCGACGTACCTGTCGCCTGCCGCGGCTCCGACCGGCGCCGCCTCGTCGAGGGCCTTCAGGTCCTCGGTGGACAAGCTGACGTCGGCGGCCGCCACATTTTCCTCGAGATATTTGATCCGCCGCGTGCCGGGGATCGGCGTCGTCCCCTGGGCGATCGTCCAGGCCAGCGCGATCTGGCCGGGCGTCACGCCCTTCCTGGTTGCCACCGCGGTGATCCGGTCGACGATCGCCTGGTTGTGCCGCAGATTTTCTCCCTGCAGGCGCGGATAGGCGGCGCGGCGGAAGTCGTCCGGCGCAAGAGCGTCGGTGCTGGTCAGGCGCCCGGTCAGGAACCCGCGACCGAGCGGTGAGTAGCTGACAAAGCCGATGCCGAGCTCGCGCACGGTCTTCAGCACGTCGTTGGTCTCGGGAGAGCGCTCGAACAGCGAGTACTCGGTCTGTACCGCCGTGATCGGGTGAACCTTGTGGCCGCGCCGGATGGTTTCGGCCTTGGCTTCAGAGACGCCGATGTAGCGGACCTTGCCCTCCTCCACGAGTTCCTTCAGCGCGCCGATCGATTCCTCGATCTCGACCTTGGGGTCGATGCGGTGGAGGTAGTAGAGATCGACATAGTCCATGCCCAGGTGCCTGAGCGACCGCTCGATGGCCTTGCGGATATAAGCCCGCGTGCCGTTGACCCCGAGCCGCTCGCCGGCATCGGTCACTTCCGAGCCGACCTTGGTCGCCACCAGCACCTTGTCGCGCTTGCCCTTGAAAGCCTTGGCCAGCAGCATCTCGTTCTTGAACGGACCGTAGATCTCGGCCGTGTCGAAAAACGTGACGCCCAGCTCGATGGCGCGGGCCAGCGTCGCAAGATTCTCCTGCTCGTCGCTCGGGCCGTAGAACGCGCTCATCCCCATGCAGCCGAGCCCTTCGGCGCTGACGACGAGACCCTGGTTGCCCAGCTTTACCTGCTTCATCTGCAATTCCTTTTCGTGAACGAATTTCCGCCGCGGAACGTAAGGTAGGTCATGCTCCGCCCGATCCAAGCCGCGATCGCGATCGTGGCCGCCCTGTGCAGCCTCGGGACCGCCTTCGAAGCGCCGGTCATGGCTGCGGCGCCGCCGGCCGTCTCCGCATATTGTTTTGATCGCGAGCTCGACGACGGCCGGCCGCGCCACACCTGTATCGCGCTCAGATCCTATTCCGATGACGTGTGCACCGCCATTGAGGCCGACGCCGAAGCCTCCGGCCTGCCGCCTGCCTACTTCGCCCGCCTCATCTGGCAGGAGAGCCATTTCGATGCCAATGCCGCAAGCTGGGCCGGCGCGCAAGGCATCGCGCAGTTCATGCCCGAGACCGGCCGCCTGCAGGGCCTCGCCAACGCCTACAACCCCGCCGAAGCGCTGTGGCGCTCGGCGCAATATCTGCAGTTCCTGCGCAGCAAGTTCGGCAATCTCGGCCTCGCCGCTGCCGCCTATAATGGCGGCGAGAACGGCGTCGCCCGTTTCATCGCCGGCACCGGCTATCTCGCCGCCGAAACGCTCGACTACGTGCAGATCATCACCGGCATCCCGGTGACGCAGTGGCTGGGCGGCGACGTACCCGGTGCCGATTACACGCTCGCCGAGAACAAGCCGTTCCACGACGCCTGCGTGGCGCTCGCCGAAACCCGCACGCTCAAGCGCTTCACGCCGCCCACCGCGATCATCCAGCCCTGGGGCATCCAGATGCAGCAGTTCTTCTCCGAGGGAACGGCGCGGCGCTTCTTCAGCCGCATCCAGGGGGAATTTCCAGGGGTTCTCGGCGCCGAGCAGCTGATGCTGGTCGCCAAGCGCAATCCCAATTTTGGCCGCGCCCTGCGCTGGACCGTCGAGATCGGCCGCTCCGACCGCGCCGGCGCGCAACAGCTTTGCGACGCCCTGCACAAAGCCGGCGGCGCTTGCATCGTGGTGCGGAATTAGATGTAGACGTCGAGCAGGATGGCGAGCGTCAGCACCAGTCCCACCCAGCCATTGGCCTTGAAGCGGGACAGCGCATTGTCGCGGTCGCGCGGGTCCAGCGAGATGATCTGCCAGCCCAGCAGGCACACCGGCAGCACCAGGGCCAGCGGGAACAGCCGGACATCGCCCGCCATCGCCACCGCGATCGTCCACAGCACCACCGCACCGACATAAAGCACCGCGACCGCTGCCTGCACATTCTTGCCGAACAGCCGCGCCGTGGATTTGACCCCGATCAGCGTATCGTCCTCGATATCCTGCAGCGCATAGATCGTGTCGTAACCGATCACCCACAGGATCGAGCCCAAGTACAGCAGCACCGGCGGCCAGCTCAGCCCATTCATCTGCGAGGTCCAGCCGACGAGGGCCCCCCACGAAAAGGCGAGGCCCAAAACAGCTGCGGCCACCACGTGACGCGCTTCATGAACGGATAGATGGCGACCAGGATCAGCGAGCCGGCGCAGAGCCCGATGGTCAAGAGGTTGAACGTCGCGACGATGATCACCCCGACCAGCAGTTGCAGCACCATGAACACCGCCGCCTGGCGCTTCGTCACCTGGCCCGCCGGGATCGGCCGCGAGCGCGTGCGCGTGACCTTGGCATCGAGGTCGGCATCGACGATGTCGTTGAGCGTGCAGCCGGCGCCGCGTGTGGCGATGGCGCCGATGAACATCAGCACCAGCGCGGTCCAGTCCATGCCGCGGTCGGGATTGCTCAGCGCCGCGAGCGCCAGCGAGAAGCCGCACGGCCAGAACAGCAGCCAGAAGCC
>JBQCIY010000210.1:0-4492 GCA_051953275.1 Devosia sp.
CGGGTCGCGCCGAGCTGCGGCTCCTCACCAACGCCGCCTTCACCGCCAACGTCGTGCTCTACGAGCGGGCCGGCTACAGCCTCGACCGGCAGGAGCCGTTCATGGGTGGAACGACGCTTTATTTCAGCAAGCGCCTCACGCTTCCTTGAAGGTCTGCACCTTCGGCAGCGCCGGGAACAGTTTCGTCCACAGCAGCACCACCGCGATGGTGCCGAGGCCGCCCAGCGCCACCGCCCACACCGGGCCGACGAGGCTCGCGAGCGTGCCCGATTCGAATTCGCCGAGCTGGTTGGAGGTGCCGATGAACAGCGAATTGATGGCGTTGACCCGGCCGCGCATCGCGTCGGGCGTCAGGAGTTGTACCAGCGAGGTGCGCACCACGACGCTGATCGTATCGGCCGCGCCCAGCACCAGCACCATGGCCACGGAGAGCGCGATGTTGGTCGAGACCGCAAAGACGATCGTCGCGAGCCCGAACACCCCGACCGCGACGAGCATAGTCATGCCCACCCGGCGCGTCAGCGGGAAACGGCCGAGCACCAGCGACATCGCCACCGCGCCGATCGCCGGCGAGGTCCTGAGCAGCCCGAGCCCGACCGGGCCGGCATGGAGGATGTCGCGGGCATAGACCGGCAGCAGCGCCGTGGCGCCGCCGAGCAGCACCGCGAACAGATCGAGCGAGATGGTGCCCAGCATCACCGGTTTGGAACGGATGAAGGCGGCGCCGGCGAACACCGATTTGAGCGTCACCGGCTCGCGCTTCGGCGTGACGCCCGGATGCGGGATCGAGGTCACCGAGAGGCTCGCCAGCGCGAACATCACCGTCGCCACCACGAACGGCACCACCGGCCCAAAGCCATAGAGCAGGCCGGCGAGCGAGGGGCCGATCACCAGCGCCGTCTGCATCACCGAGGTCGAGTTGGCGATGGCGCGCGGCAGCGCCTCGGATGGCACGATGCCGGGCAGCAGCGCCGCCATGGTCGGGCGCTCGAACGCCTGCACCGAGCCGAGCAGCGCCACCGAAACGAAGATCGCGGGCAGGCTCAGCCAGCCCTGCCACACGCCGATGCTGAGGAGCAGCAACGTGAGCGCTTCCACGATCTGGCAGACAAAACCGATGCGCCGCCGGTCGAACGCGTCGGCGACGTGGCCGACAACGAAGGTGAGGACCACCATCGGCAGGAACTGGCAGAGGCCGATGAGCCCCAGGTCGAACGGGTTGCGCGTCCGGTCGTAAACCAGCCAGCCGATGGCGACGCCGGTGCCCTGGAAGGCCATCGACGAGAGGGCGCGGGAGCCGAGGAAAAACAGGAACGGCCGGTGCGTGAACAGGCCGCCGGAGCGGAGGGCGAGATCGGACATGCAGCAATCGGCGGCGCGACGCCGCAAGGTGAGGCCGCTGTCATAGACCGCGCCGGCCTACGCTGCCAATCACCGTTTCCGACGCAAAGCGCCCGCAGCTCGGCGGCGGCCGTGGGGCGGCCGCCGATCCGCTTGCCGCCGGGTTCAGGCGCCGAGCGCCTTGGCGAGATCCTTGTAGGCGGTGCAGGTGGTGCCGCAGATCGCCTTGATCTTGCTCAGGTTCGACTTGGCTTCGTCCATCTGGCCGAGCTTGATGTAGAGGATGCCCTGGTACTCGAGCGCCCCGGTGTGCTTGGGGTTGAGCTTGAGCGCGGTGTCGTAGGCGGCGTCGGCGAGCTTGAGGTCGCCGTGGCTGCGGTAGGAGAAGCCGAGCAGGTTCCAGGCGTCGGCGCTTTTCGGCGAGGCGGCGACCAGCAGCTTCAGGTCGGCGATCGCCTTGGTCCAGTTGCTCGCCGCGATATCGGCACGGGCGACGGCGAGCGTCGGCCCACTCACCTTCGGCTTGACCGGCGTTGCTGCCATCGGCTTGGGCGCCGGCGCGGTGGTGACGGTATCGTTGCCCCCGGTGTCGATGGCGAGCACCGGCAGCGGTGCGGTAAGGGCAAGGCAGACGAGACCGGCGCCGGCGGCGCGGATGAGGCGGTTGTGCATGAAGATCTCCCGTTCGCCGGATCGGTCCGGCATCAGGGAGAAAGAATGGCCGCGGGACAGGGTTATTCCATCACGAGACGCTGAGCCGCCGGATTTCGCTCGCCGCCCGGTCGCGGCTCAGGCGTCTCCTGCCCCGCTGCGCTGGCGCATATGCGTCGGATAGGGCACGCCCGGATGCCGCCGGCGCCAGCGGTACTGGGCGTAGCTCCTGACCAGCAGTCCCGCCGGCCAGAGCGTGATCCAGAAATATTTCGCGCTGTCGGCATGGACGACCGACAGCGGAATCGACAGGGCAAAAATCAGCGACGTCACCAGCGTCGCCCGCAGGTGGTCGCTCCGTTCCTCAGGCGTCACCGCGGGGTCGATCATGCCGTTGGCGCCCGCATAGAGCCAGATCGCAGTCAGCGACAGGGCGCTCACCACCATCGAGGCCGCATAGATGATCGTCGCGATGGTGCCGCCGCTCTCGGCAATGAGGTTGGTGGTGAAGGGGAGCAGCCCCACCGTCAGCAGGAACAGCATGTTGATCCACATCAGCCGGCCGTCGGTCTTGACGATGTGGTTGAACTTGGCGCGGTGCGAGAACCAGAAATTGGCGATGACGTAAAAGCTGAGGAGGTAGGCGAGCAGGCGCGGCCACAGGCCCCGCAGCGCCGCCCAGAGCTCGGTATCGGAGAATTCGCCGAACCCCTCGGGCAGGCGGATGTCGAGCACCAGCAGCGTGATCGCCACCGCGATCACACCGTCTGAGAGCGCCATCAGGCGGCCATTGTCCTCGTCGTCGCCCATGCGTCTTGGCTAGCATCGGGCAGGCCGCCCGCCAAGGCCCGGACGGCACGCGCCGCGGCCGCATCCGAAGCGTCCGGGCTCAGGCTCGGGGCCGCGCCGGCCCACTGCCGCGTAGCAGCCAGAGGCCGGCGCCGAACAGGATGACGTCCTGCACCACCGCCACCGGAATCAGTGGCAACCTGCCCAGTTGCAGGAACAGGTCGGTCAGCATGTGGGTCGCGATCAGCGGCACCACGGAGTTGGTGCGCTGCCGGATGGCGGCATAGCCAAAGCCGAAGGCGGCAGCGCCCACCGCCTGCGCGAAAATCACCGGCGGGTTGCCCCGGATGAGGATGTTGCTGAGATGCACTAGGCCGAACAGGATCGCCGTGATCGCGGCGATGCCTGACGGCGAGCGCCCTTGCAGCAGCCTGACCAGCACGCCGCGGAACATCGTTTCTTCGGCAAAGCCGGTGAGCGCATACCCCGCGACCAGGAGCGGCAGGACACCGGCCTCGAGCGGGCGAATGCCGGTGACGAGCGGCAGGAGCGTCAGCAGCGCCGGCACTGCAAGCCATGCCGTGTCGCGCCACTCGGTGGGGTCGGTGTAGCCCACCGCACGCCACCAGCCGAGCCCACTCACCCCTGCCGCCACCGCTAGCGCCAGGGCGGCCACAATCCACAGCGACGCCGCCATCGGCGTCAGGTCCGGCAGCACCGCCTTGACGATGACATAGACGCCTAACGTGACGGCGAGCCATGCCAGCGCGGCAAGCAATGCGCGCACCACGTCAGTCTGCATAACCGCCGACCCTTCCTCGACGGGCACGCGGGCGGTCCCCGCGCGTGCCATGATCCCCATGCGCTTCGCCTAGCATCGGGCGTGGCGGCCGCCAAGGCCCGGGCGCCGTGATCTTCGTCAGGCCGCGGTCGCGGCGCCGAGGTCGTCGCGCAGGCGAAAGATCAGCCGGGTAAGGGCGCCGAGCTCGGCGGCCGAGCAACTGGCGGCGGCGCCGATCTGCTGCGGGAAGGCCTGTGCCTTCTGTTCGAGCCGCCGGCCTTTGGCGGTCAGCGCCACCAGCACCTGCCGCTCGTCGGCCGGATCGCGCGCCCGGGCCACGAGGCCGGCCTCCTGCATGCGCTTGAGCAGCGGCGTCAGCGTGCCCGAATCGAGCCCGAGCCGCGCGCCGATCGCCTTGAGGGGCAACCGGTCGCTTTCCCATAGCGTTAGCAGCACCAGGTACTGCGGATAGGTGAGGCCCAGCGGCTCGAGCAGCGGCCGGTAGAACCGCGTGAAGGCGTGGCTTGCCGCATAGATCGAGAAGCAGAGCTGGTCGTCGAGTTTCAGTGATTTGGCCATGTCGTGCCTCCGTCACAATCAATTGCACAAGATTCGATTGCGCACAATCAAATTGGGGTCTATGCCCGCCGCCGTTTCGTGTTTCCTCATTGAAGGCAGTTGCAAATGACCAGGATTCTTTACACCGCACACGGCAAGGCGACGCATGGCGGCCGCGCCGGCGGCGAAGCCCGCACCGACGACGGCAAGGTGGCGGTGAAGCTGTCGGTGCCCAAGGCGATGGGCGGCGACGACGGGCCGGGCACCAATCCCGAGCAGTTGTTCTCGATCGGCTATTCCGCCTGCTTCCTCGGCGCCATGGTCAATGCCGCGCGCCGGCAGGGCAAGAAGCTGCCCGAGGGCGCCGAGGTC
>JBQCIY010000211.1:0-5826 GCA_051953275.1 Devosia sp.
CATCCGCCCGCGGCGGGTACGGTGTCGATCGGACGGCCGGCAGCGGGCAGGACAGCCGAGGGGCTTTGGGGCCGTTCCCGAAGCCTGGGGCGCGTGCGGTTGCCGCCGGCCGATGCCGGCGCCCGGCCGTGCCGTTCGGAAAACTCGGCGCCGCGGGACGCGATGCGTCTCAAATAAAATAGCTTCGAGGCGAATTGCGTCTCGCGGCCCGTACCCCATCCCTCGAAACCGGGTCGCCGGAGGCATGCGCTCGCCTGCTTGCACCCGGGCCGCAACTCAGGCATCACGCCGCAAATCGGAGAGAGCCATGCCCGGAACGCTGATCGTTGCCCTCGATGTGGACACCCGCGGGGAGGCGGAGCGGCTGGTCGCGGCGCTCGACGGGACAGTCGACTTCTTCAAGATCGGCTACCAGCTGGTCTATGGGGGCGACGGGCTGGCGTTCGGCAAGGCGCTGATTGCGGCGGGCAAGCGCGTGTTTTTCGACCTCAAGCTCCTCGATATCGATAACACGGTCGAAAAAGGCGCGGCCGCCATCGCGCGGACCGGCGCAAGCATGCTGACCGTGCACGCCTACCCACAGTGCATGCGCGCGGCCACCCGCGCCGCGGCCGGTTCGTCGCTGACCGTGCTGGGCGTTTCGGTCCTGACCTCGATGAGCGATGCCGACGTGGCGGAAGCCGGGTTCGCCCGCGACACCGCCGGCCTCGTCGCGCTGCGCGCCGAACAGGCGAAGGCCGCCGGGATCGGCGGGCTCGTCACCTCGCCGCTCGAAGCGGCGATGGTGCGCGCCATCGTCGGGCCGCAGCTGGCGGTGGTCACCCCGGGCATCCGGCCGAAAGGCGCCCACGCCGGCGACCAGAAGCGCATCCTCGGCCCAGCCGAGGCGATCGCCGCCGGCGCCAGCCACCTCGTGGTCGGCCGCCCGATCACCGCAGCCGCCGACCCGAAAGCAGCGGCGGTCTCGATCCTGAAGGAGATGGATGGGGTGCGGATTGCGTAGCCCGCAGGCGGCTCATCCCACCCACCGGGTCATCCCCGCGCAAGCGGGGACCTCCGTTTCGATGGAGCCCGACGAGGCAACAGAGGTTCCCGCTTTCGCGGGAATGACCTTGTGGATAGAGGTGAGCCTATGAGTGAGTTGAAGGTTGCCATCGCAGGGGCCGGCGGGCGCATGGGCGCCGCCAATATCCGCGCCGTCACCGCCACGCCCGGCATCGCGGTCTATTCGGCCTTCGAGCGGCCGGGCTCGGCCGCCATCGGGCGCGACGCGGGCGAGTATGCCGGCATCGACAAGCTTGGCGTCGTAATCGGCGACGACCCGGAAGCGGCGGTGGCCGGCGCCGACGCCATCATCGATTTCACCGGGCCGGCGGTCAGCGTCATGCTGAGCGAGCTCGCGGCCGACCGCGGCCTCGTCGACATCATCGGCACCACCGGCTGCAGCAAGGAAGAGGACTGGGCCATCGCCAAGGCCGGCTCGGCCGGCGCGCGCATCGTCAAGACCGGCAATTTCTCACTGGGCGTCAACATCCTGATGGGCCTCGTCCGCCAGGCGGCCGCCGCCCTCCCCGACTACGACGTCGAGGTGCTCGAAATGCACCACAACCGCAAGGTCGATGCCCCCTCGGGCACGGCGCTGATGCTGGGCCGGGCCGCCGCCGAGGCCCGCGGCGTCGCCTTCGAGCCCAATGCCGTGCTGTCGCGCGAAGGCCAGACCGGCGCGCGGGTGCGCGGCACGATCGGTTTCGCCGCGCTGCGCGGCGGCAACGTCATCGGCGAGCACACGGTGCTTTTTGCCGGCGAGACCGAGCGCATCGAGATCACGCATCGCGCCAGCGATCGAGGCATGTTCGCGGCGGGCGCGGTGCGCGCGGCGCTGTGGGCCAAGGACCAGCCGCCGGGATTTTATGACATGGCCGACGTGCTCGGCTTCAAGGAGTAAGGGTGATGGCCGGAACGCTGATCCTCGTTCGCCACGGGCAAAGCGAGTGGAACCTCAAGAACCTGTTCACCGGCTGGAAGAATCCCGACCTCACCGAGCAGGGCATCGAGGAGGCGAAGAAGGCCGGCCGGCAGCTCAAGGCGGCGGGCTATGCGCCGACGGTGTTCTACACCTCGGCACTCCGGCGCGCACAGCACACGCTCGATTTGATCCTCGACGAGCTCGGCATCGTCAACGTGGTGATCACGCGCAACCAGGCGCTCAACGAGCGCGACTACGGCGACCTCAGCGGCCTCAACAAGGACGACGCGCGGCAGAAATGGGGCGAGGAGCAGGTGCTGCTCTGGCGCCGCTCCTACGACGTGCCGCCACCGGGCGGCGAGTCGCTCAAGGACACCGCGGCTAGAACGCTTCCCTACTACAACAGGTTCATCAAGCCGCAGGTCGAGGACGGCGCCACGGTGCTCGTCGCGGCGCACGGCAACTCGCTGCGTTCGATGGTGATGGCGATCGAAGAGCTCACGCCCGACGAGATCCTGAAGCGCGAGCTCGCCACCGGCGAGCCGGTGATCTACCGCATCGGCAAGAGCGGCCGCCTCAAGGAGAAGGTGACGCTCGAGGCCTAGGGGGTCAGGCGCTCACCACGCCTGCCTCCCAGCCGAGGATGGCGCGCTTGCGCGGCACGCCCCAATGGTAGCCGGTGAGCGCCCCGGTCGAACCGACGACGCGGTGGCACGGCACCACGAATGAAATGGGGTTCTTGCCAACCGCCGCGCCGACCGCGCGCGAGGCGGTGGGGCGGCCGAGATGCTCGGCGACGGTCTGATAGGTCGTCGCCCTGCCGACCGGGATCTTCAGCAGCGTCTGCCACACCGACACCTCGAAGTCGGTGCCGATCAACACCACCTTCACCGGCTGCGCCGCGTCCCACCGGGCCGGATCAAAGATGCGACGGGCGATGGGCGCGATCCGCGCGTCGTCGCGGTGGAACTGCGCCCTGGGCCAGCGCCGCCGCAAATCCTCGAAGGCCTCCTCGATCGACATCTGCGCGTCGGCAAAGCCGAGGCCGGCGAGGCCATAGTCGGTCGTCACCAGCACGGCGGTGCCGAAGGGTGACGGGGCGGCGCCCCAGGTCATCGCCAGGCCCTCGCCCTTGAGGCGGAAAGCGCCCGGGGGCATCGCCTCGTAGGTCACAAACAGGTCGTGCAGCCGCGACGTGGAACTGAGGCCCACGGCGTAGGCGGTCGAGAGCACGCTGGTGCGGTCGGCGAGCAATTGCCGGGCGTGATCGAGCGCCACCGCCTGGGCAAAGCTCTTGGGCGTGAGGCCGCACCAGCGGCGGAACAGGTCGGTCAGCTGCCGCTCGGTCATGCCGAGCGACCGCGCAAAGCGGGGGAGGTCGACGTCCTCGGCGCCGGTTTCGCTCAGGTAGGCGATGGCGGCGCGGACCGTCTCGTAGTCGTCCAGAGGGGTCAGGGTCTGATGCTGGGTCATAGTGATCATCAGATAGACCCCGCCCGCCTCCGATACGACCCGGTTTTGACGGGCCTAGAGTACCGGCCGCGGCTTGGCGAAGTCCACCATCGGGCGGATTTCGATGGCCCCGATCTTGGCCATCGGGTTGGTCTCGGCCATCTTGACCGCCGCATCCATATCGGCTGCCTCGATCAGCACGAGGCCGGCCAGCACTTCCTTGCTTTCGAGGAAGGGCCCATCGGTCTTGCGGAGCTTGCGGTTGCGAACGCGGACGGTCACCGCCTCGGACGGCAGCTCGAAAGCCTCGGCAACGATGCCCTGGTTGACGAGCCGGTCATGCTCGGCGTTGGCCTCGTCGATGAGCGCGTTGTGCTCCGGACGGCCGTCGAAAAGTTCGGTGGGGTCGAGGTAGACGAGACAGGCGTAGCGCATGGGACGATCCTTTCAGGCGCGAATGTCTTGCGCGTCTGGTCGCTCGCCTTAAGGCGAAATCGACAAAACCGACATCTAGTGGCGCGCTTTGCGCAGCGCCGTACCGAAGGCCTTGCTGAGGCTGAGCTTTTCGTCGGGCGACAGGAAGCTGCCAAGCGGCACTTTCTTGCCGTCCGACTTGAGCCAGAGCGCCGTCACCCGCTCGTTGAAGTCCCGGTCGATGACGAAGCGCACCGCCGCCGGGGTGAATTTCAGCAGGTCCTCGACACCCCTGGCGTCGATTTTCCGCAGCTCGAGCGCCGCCGGCCAGAGGGTGAGCACCTCCTGCACGCGGCCGGCCCGCATCGAGAGCGTCAACGCCGCAAACAGCGCCAGCACGTCGGCCGCCATGAAGGCGACCGCAGGCCAGGCGCCCAGCAGGTAGAAGATCGCCGACGGCGCCAGCACCAGCGCCACCGCGAGGCCAATGACGACCCGCTTGCCAACCGGCGTCAGCGAACGGTGCGGCGTGAGGGTCGCGGCGAAAAGCGGCTTGGCTTGAGTTTTTGTCGACATCACGCTGACTATAGCCCGCGAATCGGAGGGGTGAGAATGGCCAAAGAGCCGGCGACGCGATCAACAAAACGTCTAACACCGAAAGAAGTTGAGGCGATTTTCGCGGCTTTCGCCAAAGCCAACCCCGAGCCCAAGGGCGAACTGGTCGCACCCAACGCCTTCACGCTGCTGGTGGCGGTGGTGCTGTCGGCGCAGGCCACCGACGCCGGGGTGAACAAGGCGACGCCGGCGCTGTTCAAGCTCGCCGACACGCCGGAGAAGATGGTCAAGCTGGGGGTGGAGAGGATCACCGACCTGATCAAAACCATCGGGCTCTATCGCAACAAGGCCAAGAACGTCTTCGCGCTCAGCCAGATTCTGGTCGAAAAATACAATGGCGAAGTGCCGGCCAACCGCGACGCGCTGGAATCGCTGCCCGGCGTCGGGCGAAAAACCGCCAATGTCGTGCTGAACATGGCGTTTGGCGAAGCGACGATGGCGGTCGACACCCACGTCTTCCGCGTCGCCAACCGCACTGGGCTGGCGCCGGGCGAGACGCCGCTCGAGGTCGAAATGAAGCTGCTGAAGGTGACCCCGAAGCGATACCTGCTGCATGCCCATCACTGGCTGATCCTGCATGGCCGCTACGTCTGTGTCGCCCGCAAGCCCGAATGCTACCGCTGCATCATCGCCGAGTGGTGCCGGTTTCAGCCCAAGACCCCGCCACCCAAGGATTGGGACGGCGCGCCAACGGGCACGGCCATGGCTCAAGGCTAGCGGTTGCCCTTTCAGACGATCCCCGCTATTTCCCGCGCCCGGAATACCTACTCAAGCGACAGGCGGCCGATGGCTGACACACAGTTCGACGTGCTGACCATCGGCAATGCGATCGTCGACGTGATCGCCCCCGCCACTCCGGATTTCCTGGAGCGCGAGGGGATGGCTGAGGGCATCATGCACCTGGTCGACGCCGACCGTTCCTCCTACCTCTATGACCGAATGCCGGCCGAGAAGCGCCAGATTTCGGGCGGCTCGTCGGCCAATACGGCGGCGGGAGTCGCGAGCTATGGCGGCCGGGCAGCGTTCGTCGGCAAGGTCGCGGCGGACGATCTGGGCGGCATATTCGCCGACGACCTCCGCGAAATCGGAGTCCACTACAGCATCGACCGGCTCCACGAGGGTCCTGCCACCGCGCGCTCCATGATCCTGGTGTCGCCCGGGGGCGAGCGGACGATGAACACCTATCTGGGTGCCTGCCAGCAGCTCACGACCGCCGACATCAAGGAAGAGGAAATCGGCGCCGCGGCGGTCACCTATATGGAGGGCTATCTGTGGGACCCGCCGGAGGCGAAGAAGGCCTTCGTTCTCGCATCGCACTACGCCCACAAGCACGAGCGACCGACCGCGTTCACCCTTTCGGACCCGTTCTGCGTCAACCG
>JBQCIY010000212.1:0-4756 GCA_051953275.1 Devosia sp.
TCACCTCGTCGGTTCTTAGAACGACCGAACAGAAGATCGTATCGTGCTCAGCACTCTGTCTCAGCCCTACCTCGGTAACCCAACGGCGGCCGGGAACGCCGGTCTGACCGTGTGTCAGCCGGGCGCAGAAAAAGTATGGAAATTCGGGAGCCTGACTGTCATCAAGCGTAACCAAAGAACTGAGCGCGGCGCCCTCAGGCATCTTCAGTTCGTGGATGCCTTGCGAAAGCCTCTCGGGGTCGACGAAGGTCTGGCGAGATTGGCCAACCCAGAGAGCGACCTGATCGATTACCGCTCGTGTCCCGGCTGCTGGCCGTACGTCGAAGGAATTTGCGTAGACGAGCATGTCCCACTCGAAAGCTTCAAAACATAGCTATGCGTACTACCAAACAGCGATTGCGCAAAAGATCGATCAAGGCGACTGCCTCACCCGCACGGACCATGCGGGAGGAGACCATTAGCGCAACATCCACACCCCCGTCCGCACGGACAGTGTTACCCAATTGAAACCCCGGACCAAGTTTGCTGCCTCGCCCCAAATGGGCCCACTCAATAACCGCTTGTGCTGCTTGGAAAAGAATGGTGCCCGGGGGCGGAATTGAACCACCGACACGCGGATTTTCAATCCGCTGCTCTACCAACTGAGCTACCCGGGCCCTTCGCTTTGGCCCGTTGGGACCCTTCGAAAGCCCGAGGCTTATAGGGGGTAGATCAGAGGCACGCAAGCCTCGATCCGCCGTGCCTTTCAGTCCTCGTCTGCATCGTTCGAAACCTCTTTCGGGGCCTCGTTCGTGGGCACCCGATAGCTGTCCGAAAGCCAGCGGTTGAGGTCGATATCCTGGCAGCGCGGCGAGCAGAAGGGATAATTCGCCTGCGTTGCCGGCTTCCCGCAGATCGGGCATTTTCGCGCCGGTTTCAGGCGGACCACCTGCGCCATCAGACTGCCGTCAGCGTCGACTGATTGAGCCAGTTGAAATGCACCGGATAGCCTTCGCCGGCAAGCAGGCCCACAGTTTCATTGAGGGGCAGGCCGACGACGGCGGAGTAGGAGCCGACGAGCTTGACCACGAAGGCGCCCGCAATGCCCTGGATGGCGTAGCCGCCCGCCTTGTCGCGCCATTCGGCGCTGGCGAGGTAAGACTCGATCTCGCGGTTGGAGAGGCGCTTGAAGCGCAGGCGAGTTTCGACCAGCCGCCGCCGCGTGGCGCCGCCGGGCGTGATCATGGAAATGGCGGTGAAGACGCGGTGGTTGCGACCCGACAGGAGGCGCAGGCAGACATTGGCCTCCTCCATCGTCTCGGCCTTGGGCAGGATGCGGCGGCCGACGGCGACGACAGTATCGCCGGCGAGCACGAGCGCATTGTCGGCGATGCCGCTCGCCTTGGCCTTCTGCTGCGCCGCCAGCGCCTTCTGGTCGGCGAGGCGTTGCGCGAGCTTGCGCGGCAGCTCGTTCTTTTCGGGCGTCTCGTCGATATGGGCGGGGACCAGGTGCTCGGGCTCGATGCCGATCTGGTTGAGCAGAGCCAGGCGCCGCGGTGAGGCGGATGCAAGGATGAGTTCGGGACGTGTCGCCATGGCTATCGCTCTAGCGGATCGGGGGCGGCTTGTGAACCGGCGGCGACGAGCGGCGCCAGCCGTTCGCGCACCTGCGTCTGCAGGCTGTCGCGCAAGGTCCGGTAGGCGCTGAGCACGACTTCGCGGTTGCCCTCGGTTTCGGTGGGATCGGGCATCGGCCAGTGTTCGACGGCGCCCATCTCGAAGCCGCGCTTTTCGACCGCCGCCGGCGCATCGGCCGACAGGGTGACCACGAGGTCGAAATAGTTGGCGACGAGCTCGTCGAGGGTATGCGGCGTGTGCACCGACATGTCGACGCCGATCTCCTCCATCACCTCGTGCACAAAGCTGTCGGCCTTGCCGGAGCGGACGCCGGCGGAACGGGCGATGACGCGGCCGGGGAAGAACTTGCGGGCGAGGGCGGCGGCAATGGGCGAGCGCACCGAATTCATCGAGCAGACGAACAGCACGGTCGGCAGGTTACTGGCGCGCTCGTCGATGCGGCTCGCATAGGGCTGTACGGCGCAGATCAGGGTGAAGAGCCGGCGCGCCGTGTTGAGGTCGATCTCGAGCTTGTTGTCGAGCCGGGTGCGCAGCAGCTCGGCGGCCTCGTTGTGGAGGCCGCGGCGAGCCATGTCCACGGTTTCGATCTGGTAGGTCGAGGCGGTCTTGATGGCGTCGTAGTAGCTGTCCCGGATGCGGAAGTAGTCGCGGATCAGCCGGCGGAACGGCGTCAGCGACAGATAGTGCGCGGCGATCGGCTCGTAGGTCTCGGGGTTGCGCACGTCGAGCACGATATAGTTGGCGACGATCGAGACGTGCAGCGCATACGGGCCGACGGACTTGACGCGGGCCGGATGGAACTTGTTGTTCTCGACCAGGTCGTAGATGGCGATGCGCCATTCATGCACCTCGTCGGGATCAATCGAGGTGATGGTGTTGGGGTCGAGCGTCACGGCGACGATCCGGTCGGTCTTCGGGTCGAAGACGTGCGGGGTCAGCGCCATTTACCGATTGAGCCTGATCGACACCGAGCGGCCGTGCGCACTGAGCCCTTCGGTCTCGGCGAGGGTGACGGCGGTGGGCGCGAGCTCGGCCAGCGACGACGGATCGCAGCCGAGGAGCGAGGTGCGCTTCATGAAGTCGAGTACGCCCAGGCCGGAGGCGTAGCGAGCCGAGCGGGCGGTGGGCAGGACGTGGTTCGAGCCGCCGACATAGTCCCCGATCGCCTCCGGGGTATGGTGGCCCAGAAAGATCGCGCCGGCATTGCGGATCTTCGGCTGCAGGCTGAGCGGCTCGTCGAGCATCAGCTCGACATGTTCGGATGCGATGCGATTGGCGAGCTCGACCGCTTCGCCGAGCGACTGCACGACAATGATGGCGCCGAACTCGTCCCAGCCGTCGCGCGTCAGCCTGGCGCGGGGCAGCAGCGCAATCTGCCGGTCGACCTCGATGGCGACGGAGTCCGCCAGGGCGGCGTCGGTGGTGACGAGGATCGACTGCGCGCCGCCGCCGTGCTCGGCCTGCGCCAGGAGGTCGGCGGCGATCCACGACGGATTGGCCGACTTGTCGGCGATGATCAGCACCTCCGACGGGCCCGCGATCATGTCGATGCCGACGGTACCGAAGACCTGCCGCTTGGCCGCCGCGACATAGGCGTTGCCGGGCCCGACGATCTTGCTGACCGGCTTGATGGTCTCGGTGCCATAGGCGAGGGCGCCGATCGCCTGCGCGCCGCCGATGCGGTAGATCTCGTCGACACCGGCGATCTTTGCGGCAGCAAGCACCGCCGGGTTGACCTCGCCGCGCGGCGTCGGCACCACCATGGCAATGCGCGAGACGCCGGCCACCTTGGCTGGAACGGCGTTCATCAATACCGACGAGGGATAGCTCGCAAGCCCGCCGGGCACGTAGATGCCGACCGACTCGACCGGCGTCCACACGGTGCCCAGCGTGACGCCGATCGGGTCCTGGTAGATGTGGTCGAGCGGCTTCTGCTTTTCGTGATGCGCGGTGATGCGGTCGTGCGCGGTCTGCAATGCCTCGCGCACCTCGCCGCTGATCGCTGCGGCAGCGGTCTCGATTTCGTCGGACGAAATCGCAAGAGTGGTGGCGGTGAGCGGTAGCTTGTCGAACTGATCGGTATAGCTGAGCACGGCCTCGTCGCCGCGCGCCTTCACGTCCGCGAGGATCGTTGCGACGCTGGCGCCGACATCGGCAGAGGCCTCGCGCTTCGACCCCAGCAGCGTTTCGAATTCTTCGGCGAAGCCGGCGTGGCGCGAGTCGAGCCGGAATGGCATCAGGCGATGTGCTCCGGCGTGGCGCGGGCGGCCCACGCGGCGCCCAGATCCTGCAGGCGCGCCTCGAGGCATTCGACCGTAAGCCGGATCGTGCCGCCGCCCGCGAAATCCAGATCGACATGACCGGCGGGATCGTCGGTGACGCTGAAGCGGATGGCGAGCAACTCGAGCACACCCTCGATCGAGTTGGTATCGATGCCCGAGACCTTGACGTCGTTGACGCGGTCGAAGTGGAGGGCCGCGCGCTTGCGCTGGCGGGTCTTGCCGCCTTCCTCCCAGGCGAAGCGGTTCATGAGCAGGGCGAAACGGTGGTCGCCCTTGGCGTACCCCATGTCGCCGACGCGCACCACGGCGTCCTGCGTGGTGGCGGAGATCACGTCAAGGTCTTCACTGTCGAGAGCCAGCAATTTGAGGTCGGGCATTTTCGTGTCCGGAACTGAGGATGTTGGCGCTCAGATGGGCGCTGGCGGGTCGATCTACAAGCATTCCGGCTCCTGACGCAATGGGCGAACGCGAAGGCCCCACGCGCCGACGACCGGCACCATCTGAGGATGGCCAGGGAGGTGGGAAGAATCGCGGGCGAGCGGACGCGTCCGCCGGCCCATCCGGCGATGTCAAAGAGCTGGCCGCTGGGATTTGTAGCGGCCTCGGCGGGACTAGGGTCCAAGCCGGTAGTCGGCAACATAGGGACCTTCGTCCCGCCGACGCGTTGGGGTGGATTCAGGCATACGCCGCGTGGAGGGTAGGAGAACTGTGCTCCTGCCTCGGCTCCCGCTTTGGCCCACCACGGGACGACTCCCGTGATCCCCAACTCCCCTCGCAGACCGTTCGTCGCGACCTCGCAGCGCGAGGGGATGAGGGGAATATAAGGGGGCGCAAAGCACCGGGCATAAGTTTTTTGA
>JBQCIY010000213.1:0-2218 GCA_051953275.1 Devosia sp.
CACCAACAACACCGACCACCAGGCGCGTATCTGCCATTCGACCACGGTCACCGGCGTCGCCAATACCTGGGGCTACGGCGCGATGACCAACAACCCGAACGACATGCGCAACGCCAAGACGCTGTTGTTCATGGGCAGCAATGCCGCCGAGGCGCATCCGGTCGCCATGCAGCACATGCTGGAGTCGGCCGAACTCAACAAGGGCAACTTCATCGTCATCGATCCGCGCCTGACGCGGACGGCGGCGCACGCCACCGAATATGTGCGCATGCGTCCCGGCACCGACATCCCTGTGCTGTACGGGATCATGTGGCACATCATCAAGAACGGCTGGGAAGACAAGGAATTCATCAAGCAGCGCGTCTACGGCTTCGACGACCTGAAGAAGGAAGTCGAGAAGTGGACGCCGGACGAGGTCGAGCGCGTGACCGGCGTTCCGGGCGCACAGCTCGAGCGCGTCGCCAAGGCATTCGCGACGCAGAAGCCGTCGACGCTGATCTGGTGCATGGGCCAGACGCAGCACACGGTCGGCACCGCCAACGTGCGCGCGAGCTGCATCGCGCTGCTGATGACGGGCAATGTCGGCGGCGCCGGCATGGGCGCCAACATCCTGCGCGGACATGACAACGTGCAGGGCGCGACCGACGTCGGCCTCGATATCGTGACGCTGCCCTACTACTACGGCCTCGTCGAGGGCGCGTGGAAGCATTGGTCGCGGGTCTGGGAGGTCGACTACAATTATCTGCTCGGGCGCTTCGACGACAAGAAGATCATGGAGACGCCCGGCATCCCGCTGACGCGATGGTTCGACGCGGTGCTGCTGCCGAAGGACCAGGTGGCGCAGAAGGACAACGTCAAGGCGATGTTCGTCCAGGGCCACGCCTCGAACTCGATCACGCGTATCCCGGAATCGATGAAGGGCCTGAAGGCGCTCGAACTGCTGGTCGTCGCCGACCCGCATCCGACGACCTGGGCCTCGCTGGCCGTGAAGGCCGGGCGCACCGACAACATGTACCTGCTGCCGGTCGCCACGCAGTTCGAATGCAAGGGCTCGCGCGTCAATACCGGCCGCTCGTTGCAGTGGGGCGAGCAGATCGTCAAGCCGATCTTCGAGTCGAAGGACGATCTCGAGGTCATGTACCTCATCGCCAAGAAGTGCGGCTTCGCCGAGCAGATGTTCAAGAACATCAAGCTCGAAAACGGCGTGCCGGTGGCCGAGGACATCCTGCGCGAAATGAATCGCGGCTCGTGGTCGACCGGCTATTGCGGCCAGTCGCCGGAGCGACTGAAGGCGCACATGAAGAACCAGGCCAAGTTCGACCTGGTCACGCTGCGCGCGCCGAAGGACGATCCTGAAGTCGGCGGCGACTATTACGGGCTGCCCTGGCCGTGCTGGGGCTCGCCGGAGGTCAAGCATCCGGGCACGCCGCTCCTGTACAACACCAATCTCGCCGTCATGGACGGCGGCGGCGTCTTCCGCGCTCGCTTCGGCGTCGAGCGCGAGGAGAAGTTGCCCGACGGCACCTCGCGCAAGGTCAACCTTCTCGCCGAAGGCGCCTATTCGAAGGACTCGGAGATCAAGGACGGCTATCCGGAGTTCACCTACGGCGTCCTCAAGAAACTCGGCTGGGATGTCGACCTGACGCCGGAAGAGCTTGCGGTGATCAACAAGGTCAATCCGACGACGCCGGAAGCGGTGTCGTGGTCGACCGACCTGTCCGGCGGCGTCCAGCGCGTGGCGATGAAGCACGGCTGCGTTCCCTACGGAAACGGCAAGGCCCGCATGAACGCCTTCGGCCTGCCGGACCCGATTCCGGTGCACCGCGAGCCGATCTACACGCCGCGCGTCGAACTGGTGCAGAAATATCCGACGCTGCCGGATGCCAAGCAGTTCCGGCTGCCGAACATCGGCTTCACCGTGCAGAAGACCGCGATCGAGAAGGGCATCGCCAAGCAATTCCCGATCATCCTGTCGTCCGGCCGTCTGGTCGAATACGAGGGCGGCGGCGAGGAGACGCGATCGAACAAGTGGCTCGCGGAATTGCAGCAGGAGATGTTCGTCGAGATCAATCCGGCGGACGCCAATGAGCGCGGCATCAAGGACGGCGGCTGGGTCTGGGTGACCGGCGCGGAGAACGCGTCCAAGGCCAAGCTGAAGGCGCTCGTCACCGAGCGCGTCGGCAAGGGCGTCGCCTGGATGCCGTTCCACTTCGGCGGC
>JBQCIY010000214.1:0-29214 GCA_051953275.1 Devosia sp.
CCGTTATTCGACCACCGGCGAGACGATCCTGCGCAACGTGCAGCCGCTGTTCGCCGAACTCGACGTCGGCGGCATCGCCATCGGTCACAACGGCAACTTCACCAATGGCCTGACGCTGCGCCGCGAGCTCATCGCCGGCGGCGCCATCTGCCAGTCGACCTCCGATACCGAGGTGGTGCTGCACCTGATCGCCCGGTCGCGCCGCAAAGGGTCGGCCGACCGCTTCGTCGATGCGCTGAGCCATCTCGAGGGCGCCTATTCGATGGTCGCCATGACGCGCACCAAGCTCATCGGCGCGCGCGACCCCAACGGCATCCGGCCGCTGGTGCTGGGCGATCTCGACGGCTGTCCGATCTTTGCGTCCGAGACGTGCGCGCTCGACATCATCGGCGCCAGGTTCGTGCGCGATGTGAAGAACGGCGAGGTCGTCATCGCCGAGATCCAGCCCGACGGCACGATCAGCATCGACTCGCTGCTGACAGTGCCGCCGCGGCCCGAGCGGCTGTGCCTGTTCGAATATGTTTATTTCGCCCGCCCCGATTCGGTGGTGGGCGGCCGCTCCGTCTATGTCGCGCGCAAGAACATGGGCATCAACCTCGCGCACGAGGCGCCGGTCGAGGCCGACGTCGTCGTGCCGGTGCCCGACGGCGGCACGCCCGCCGCGATCGGCTACGCGCAGGCGAGCGGCATTCCGTTCGAGCTCGGCATCATCCGCAACCACTATGTGGGCCGCACCTTCATCGAGCCGACGCAGTCGATCCGCGCCTTCGGCGTCAAGCTCAAGCATTCGGCCAACCGCGCCGAGATCGACGGCAAGCGCGTCGTGCTGGTCGACGACTCGATCGTACGCGGCACCACCTCGGTCAAGATCGTGCAGATGATGCGCGACGCCGGCGCGCGCGAGGTCCACATCCGCGTCGCTTCGCCGATGATCTTCCATCCGGACTATTACGGCATCGACACGCCCGACCACGACAGCCTGCTCGCCAACCGCTATGGCTCGCTCGACGAGATGTGCCGCTTTATCGGCGCGGACTCGCTGAGCTTCCTGTCGATCGACGGCCTCTACCAGGCGGTCGGCGGCGAAAAGCGCAATCCGCGCGCGCCGCAGTTCACCGACCACTACTTCACCGGCGACTATCCCACGACGCTGACCGATCTCAACGGCCGCGGTATCGCCGATCCCAAGAGCCTCTCGCTGATGCGCGAGGCGAGCTAGGTCCCTCATATGTCCGATCTCTCCGACAAGGTCGTCCTCGTCACCGGGGCATCCCGCGGCATTGGCTATCAGGCGGCGCTCGAAGCGGCCCGGCGCGGCGCGCACGTCATCGCCCTCGCCCGCACCGTCGGTGGGCTCGAAGACCTCGACGACGACATCAAGAAGCTGGGCGGCTCAGCCACGCTGGTGCCGTTCGACCTCCGGGACGGCGACGGGATCGATCGGCTGGGTGCGTCGATCTTCGAGCGCTGGGGCCGGCTCGACGGGCTCGTCGCCAACGCGGCGCAGCTCGGCGTCTTGTCGCCCGTGGCGCATCTGGAGCCCAAGGAATTCGAGCAGACCTTGGCGCTCAATGTCACGGCCAACTACCGCCTGATCCGCTCGCTCGACGTCCTGCTGCGGCAGTCGTCGGCCGGCCGTGCGGTGTTCCTCACTTCCGGGGCTGCCCAGGGGGTAATGCCGTTCTGGGGCCTTTACGCCGCGAGCAAGGCTGCGCTCGAGACGCTGGTCCGCAGCTATGCCGAAGAGCTCACGATCAGCAAGGCGAAGGCCAATGTGTTCAATCCCGGCCACACGCGCACCCAGATGCATGCCAAGGCTTTCCCGGGCGCCGATCCGGACGATTTCCAGTGGCCCGCCGCGGTCGCGCCGGCGCTCATCGACATGATCATGCCGGCCTACGCCGAAAACGGCGTCTACTACAATTTTCCGACGCGCGAGACGCGCCCGATCTAGGCGAGCCTGGCGACCAGCACCTTGTCGATGCGGCGGCCGTCGAGGTCGAGGACCTCGAACCGCCACGGCTCGCGGATAAAGCTCTCGCCGGCGACCGGCAGGTGGTTGAGCTCGGCGAGCACGTAGCCCGCCACCGTCTCGTAGGGCGGGTCCCTGGGGATTGGAACGCCGATCTTGTCGGCGAATTCGTCGACCGGCATCCAGCCCGAAACGAGGTAGCTGCCGTCGTCGCGCTGGGTGAAGGCGGCTTCGCCGCCCTCCTCCTCCTGAAAGCCGCCGGTGATAGCGCCCAGGATATCGCCCGGCGTCACGATGCCCTCGAAGTGCCCGTACTCGTCGAACACCAGCGCGAGGTGCACTACCGACGAGCGGATCGCCGCCAGCACCGACAGCGCATCGGCCTGGTCGAGCACCACCGGGGCCGGCTTCACCAGCGCGCGGATGTCGGGCGCGGCACCGCTGGCGAAGATATCGATCAGGTCCTTGCGCACCAGCACGCCGATGATCTTGTCCGGCTCGCCTTCGTGTACGGGCAATACCGAATGGTGCGAGGCACGCAGCTTCTGCGATATCTCCTCAGCCGGGTCGGAGAGATCGACGACCTCCACATCGAGACGTGGAGTCATGAGCCCGCGCGCGGAGCGGTCGGCAAAGCGCATGACGCCCGAGATCATCGAGCGCTCCTCGCTTTCCAGTACCCCTTGGCTCTCGGCCTCGGCAATGATGGTCTTGACCTCCTCGTCAGTGACCCGATCCTCGCTCTGCCCGGTTTGCCTGAGGATGGCCATCACCAGCTTGCTGGAGACGTCGAGCAACCACACGAGCGGCGCAGCAAGCGTCGCGATGAACTGCATGGCCGGTGCCGCCCGTGCCGCGATCCGCTCGGTGTCGCGCAGCGCGATCTGCTTTGGAACCAGTTCGCCCAGGATCAGCGAGACATAGGTAATGAGCACCACGACGGTGCCCACGCCGATGGTCGAAGCCGCCGCATCCGGCAGCCCGCGCGACAGCAGGTATTCGGTGAAACGCTCACCGATCGTCGCGCCCGAAAATGCGCCGGACAGCACGCCGATGAGACTGATCCCTACCTGCGCCGAGGACAGGAATTTCCCCGGATCCTCGGCGAGCTTCAGAGCCACTGCGGCCCCCTTGTTGCCCTCGGCGGCCATCACCTTGAGCCGGGCCGGGCGCGACGAAACGACGGCGAGCTCCGACATCGAGAGCAGGCCGTTGCACAGCACCAGGACCAGGACGATCAGCAGTTCGAGCAGCATGGGGACCCTGTGAGTAGCCAATCGGACCGGGCGGAGTCAAAACCCCGCCGCGGCGGGCTCCCTAGTGCTCGGCCTTCGCGTAGGGGTTCTTGCCCGAGCGCAGCCACAGCCGGATCGGCGTGCCCGGCATGTCGAACGTTTCACGCATCGAGTTCATCAGGTAGCGCAGATACGAGGTCGGCATCGCATCCGACCGCGAGGCGAAGATGATGAAGCTCGGCGGCCGCATCTTGGCCTGCGTCATGTAGCGCAGCTTGAGGCGGCGACCCGAGACGGCGGGCGGCGGATGGCGTTCGACGACGGCACCCAGCCAGCGGTTCAGCTTGGCCGTCGAAATATGGGTGTTCCAGGAGCGCTCGATCGCAAAGATCGCGCTCATCAGCCGGTCGATGTTGCGGCCCTGCAGCCCGCTGATCGTCACCAGCGGCACGCCGCGCGCCTGCGGCAGCAACTCGTCGCATTTGGCGCGCAGCTCGGCCAGCGCCTTCTGCTTGTCCTCGATCAGGTCCCATTTGTTGACGGCGATGACCATCGCCCGCCCCTCGCGATAGACGAGGTCGGCGAGCGCCAGGTCCTGCTTTTCGAACGGCACGGTGGCATCGAGCAGCAGCACCACGATCTCGGCATACTGAATCGAGCGCAGCGAATCCGTCACCGCCAGTTTTTCGAGCTTGGTCTCCACCCGCGACTTGCGACGGATGCCGGCAGTATCGACGAGGTTGATGGTGCGGCCTTCCCACTCCCACGGCACCATGATGGAGTCGCGGGTGATGCCGGCTTCGGGGCCGGTGAGCAGCCGTTCCTCGCCGACCATGGTATTGATCAGTGTCGACTTGCCGGCGTTGGGGCGACCGACGATCGCGACGTTGAGGTAGCGATGCGGGTTCCAGCGCAGCGCCGGCCCCTCCTCGGTCGACCCATCATCTTCCGGCAGGTCGATATCGACCTCGGGCATCTCTTCCAGCAGCGGCGCCGGGGGCGCCTCGACCTCGACCGCCTTGCTGATGATGGCGTGCAGGTCCGCCAGCCCCAACCCGTGCTCGGCCGAGAGCGCCACCGGCTCGCCGAAGCCGAGGGAATAGGCTTCGATCAGGCCGGCATCGGCCGCCCTCCCCTCGGCCTTGTTGGCGATGAGGTGGACGTCTTTGCCGGACTTGCGCAGCACCTGCGCAAAGCGCTCGTCGAGGGGGGTCACGCCGGCGCGTGCATCGATCATGAACAGGATGACGTCGGCGTCGCGGATCGCGATCTCGGTTCCCTGCCGCATCCGGTCTTCGAGGGAGCCATCGGTGCGGTCCTCGTAGCCGGCTGTATCGAGGATGCGGAACGTCAAATCACCGATGCGGCCCTCGGCTTCGCGGCGGTCGCGGGTGACGCCGGGCGTGTCGTCGACGATCGCGATCTTCCGGCCGACCAGCCGGTTGAACAGCGTCGATTTACCGACATTGGGCCGGCCCACGATGGCGACGAGCGCGCTCATGATTCAGACCAGCCTGTTGGGGCGCCTCACGGTGCCGAGGACGAGACGGACGATGCCGGCAACGAGGACGAGAGGTCAGCCGCTGACGAGCCCGCCGACTGCGACGAGGCGCTGACAGCACTATCGGCCGGCGCGGAGGCCTGCGGCATCGCCATCTGCAGCGCCGAGGTGTCGATCACCGGGGGCGTGATGGCAAGGTCGGTGCCGGCATCGGTTGCGGCCGACGTGCCCGCAGCAGCGGTCGGTGCTGCCGTGGGTAGAGCCGCCGGCGCCGCCGAGGCGCTGGCCGAGACCGCAGCGCTCGCGGACGGCGCGGCACTCGTGGATGGCGCGACGATGGCCGTGGAAGCCGCAGCGGGCGGAGCGACCGAAGACACATCGGCCGCCGGCGCCGACGATGTCGTCGCATCGGCTGGCGGCGCGGGTGGCTTCGCTCCCTCCGCTTCGAGCTGCAGCATGTAGATCTGCACGCGGCTCTGCTCGTCGCGGCTCGACAGCGGATCGTCGACGACCGCCTCGAAGCTCTTCATGGCGTCGTCGAGCTTGCCGGCCTTGTACTGGACGAGGCCCATTTCCTCGCGGGCTGCGTTGCGCATCGGCGATGCCGGCGTCATCAGCCCGCCAACGCGCTGCTCGACCGCGGCGACGTCGCCCTTGTCGACCAGCAGATTGCCCGCCAGCACCAGCGCCAGTTCGCGCAGATGCGTATTGTTGATCGAGCTCGACAGCGCGTCGTAGGCTGCGACCGCGTCGTCGGTCTTGCCCTGCTGCGCCAGCAGCGCCGCCTCGCGGAACTGGGCCAGCACCGGATAGCCCCCCGAACCCTTGGCGATCACGTCGTCGAGCGCCTTCTTGGCGGCGGCGAAATCGGTGCCGTCGGCGAGCTTGGTCGCGGCATAGAACTGGTCCGAGGACGAAGCTGACTGGGTCTTCTGCCACCAGGTCCAGCCCTCGTAGGCCGCAACGCCCAGCACAACCGCGACGGCCGCGGCGATGATCCACGGGCCGGTCTGGCGCCAGAGCTTGCGCATGCGGTCGCGCCGCAGCTCCTCGTCCACTTCCTGGATCAGCATATCGCTGGACATGAAAACCTACAGCCCGGGGTCAAAAATCGGGCGCAACATAGTGTCCGGCCTGGGGGATTGCAAATGCGGCGATATTGTCGCGAAACGGAGTTCGGCTCAGTGTCGTTAATGGCAGAGAAAGCCGCCCCGGGCACAGTATCCGGATCGGTGAACAGGGATAATTGCCGTGTTGAAGCCGTTACTCGTCGCCATTGCCCTCATCGGCCTCGCCTCCCCGGCCGTCGCCGCCGGCCCGTCGCTGTTCGATAGCATGTTCGGGCCCGACAATGGCGACGAAGACAGCATTTTCCAGCCCGACGCCGGCGGCTTCCCGGCGGTTCAGCCGCATCGGCACGCCACGGCTGCCCATTCCGGGTCGCGCGTGACAATTACGGTCAACATCGCCAGCCAGGAGATGACCGTGGCCGAGGACGGCGAGACGCTTTACGACTGGGACGTTTCCACCGGTCGCAAGGGCTACGACACCCCGACGGGCACCTACCGGCCGGTGCGCATGGAGGACATGTGGTACTCTTCGCAGTACGAAAATGCCCCGATGCCGTGGTCGATCTTCTTTTCCGGCGGCTACGCCATCCACGGCACAGAAGAGGTCAACCACCTCGGCCACCGTGCCTCGCATGGCTGCGTCCGGCTCGATCCCGACAATGCCGAAACGCTCTACGACCTCGTCCAATCGGTGGGCATGCAGAATACCCGCATCAACCTGGTCCGCGGTTGACCAACACTGCGTGAGGCCATGGTGGCGAGTTCGCCGCGGGCGTAAGAGGGCCTGTCCGGAGTTCCTGTTCCTTGCGCCGCCGCGATTTCCTCATCGGCTGTGGATGTGCCGCCTGCATCGGTGCGGCCGCACCATCATTTGCGGGCATCCCGAAGGGTCTCGTCGAGCCGCACATGCATTTTGTGCCGCAGGGCCGCAGGCCGCAGGTGGCGATGACCCTCGACGCCTGCATGGGCGAGACCGACATGCGCATCCTCGGGCCGCTGATCAGCAACCGCATCCCGGTGACGATCTTCGCCACCAAGCGCTGGCTCGACAACAACCCGCCGGCCGTCGCGCTTCTGCTGCAGCACAAGGATCTGTTCGATATCCAGAACCATGGGGCCATGCACCTGCCGGCGGTGATCGGCACCGAGACGGTCTATGGTCTGGAGCCCGCCGGCACGCCCGATGCGGTGGTCGCCGAAGTGCAGAACGGCGAGCGGGCGGTGACCGCGGCCACCGGCATCGCACCGACCTGGTACCGCGACGCGACCGCCCTCTACAGCCGCGACGCGATGAGGCTCATCGCCGAGCTCAACCTCAGCATCGCCGGCTTCTCGCTCAATGGCGACATCGGCGCGAGCGTGTCGGCCGCCGCAGCGCATGCCCGTATTGCAGCGGCGAGGAGCGGCGACGTGATCATCTCGCACATCAACCAGCCCAAGCGCGCAGCCGGCGCCGGAGTCATCGCCGGCATCCTCGCCCTCAAGGCGCGGGGCTTTTCCTTCGTCCACCTCAACGACGTGACGATCACCACGATCGCCTAGTCGTCGGAGTGCTGCGGATATTCGTAGGTCTCGAGCCAGGTCTCGATGTCCTCGAGCGTTGCGGAGAACTCATAACCCTGCTCGCCGAAGACGATCTTGCCGGTCGCCGCGTCGCGCACCTTGTAGCCGCCACGTTCCATGATCTTCGGGGTGAGCTTGGCCGGCTTCAAGAGGTCGAAATTCAGCCGCCCAAGCAGGCGCCTGGTCACGCGTTCCTGCGAAGCGAGATGATGCTTGCGCGTGCTCATCTCATTCCCACTCGATGGTGCCCGGCGGTTTGCTGGTCACGTCGTAGACGACGCGGTTGATACCGCGCACCTCGTTGATGATGCGTGTCGCGACCTTGCCGATGAACGCCATGTCGAAGGGGTAGAAGTCGGCCGTCATGCCGTCGACCGAGGTCACGGCGCGCAGCGCGCAGACGAACTCGTAGGTGCGGCCGTCGCCCATGACACCCACCGTCTGCACCGGCAGGAGCACCGCGAAAGCCTGCCAGATCTTGTCGTAGAGGCCCGCCTTGCGGATTTCGTCGAGATAGATCGCATCGGCCTGCCGCAGGATGTCGAGCTTGTCGCGCGTCACGCCTCCCGGCAGGCGGATGGCGAGACCCGGCCCGGGGAAGGGATGGCGGCCGACGAATTTGTCGGGCAGGCCGAGCTCGCGGCCGAGCGCCCGCACCTCGTCCTTGAACAGTTCGCGGAGCGGCTCGACCAGCTGCATGTTCATGCGCTCGGGCAGGCCACCGACATTGTGGTGCGACTTGATGACGACGGATGGACCACCGGAAAAGCTGACGCTTTCGATCACGTCGGGATAGAGCGTGCCCTGCGCGAGAAACTGCGCGCCGCCGATCTTTTTCGCTTCGGCCTCGAAGGTTTCGATGAACAGCCGGCCGAGGGTCTTGCGCTTGGTCTCGGGATCGGCCTCGCCTTCGAGCGCAGAAAGGAAGGTCTCGCTCGCATCCACGTGGACGAGTGGAATGTTGTAGTGGTCGCGGAACATGCCGACGACTTCGTCGGCCTCGTTGAGCCGCATCAGTCCGTGGTCGACGAAGATGCAGGTGAGCTGGTCGCCGATCGCTTCGTGGATCAGCACCGCCGCAACCGAGGAGTCGACCCCACCGGAAAGGCCGCAGATCACCCGGCCCTTACCCACCTGCGCGCGGATCTTTTCGATCATGCGCGTGCGATAGGCGGACATGGTCCAGTCCGACTTCAGGCCGACGATATTGTGCACGAAGTTCGCGAGCAGCTTGCCGCCGTCGGGGGTGTGCACCACCTCGGGGTGGAACATTGTCGTGTAGCGCTTGGCCGCTTCGTTCACGGCGATGGCGAACGGCGCGTTGGGCGAGGTCGCAGCCACCTTGAAGCCGGGCGGCAGTTCGGTGACGCGGTCGCCGTGGCTCATCCATACCGGATAGCGCTGGCCGATCTCCCAGATGCCCTCGTAGAGGGCGCTCGGCTCCTTGATCTCGACATCGGCGCGGCCGAACTCGCGGGCATGGCCTCCCTCGACCTTGCCGCCAAGCTGCAGCGCCAGAGTCTGCTGGCCGTAGCAGATGGCGAGGATCGGCACGCCAGACTCGAGCACCGCCTTGGGCGCGCGCGGGCTACCCTCTTCGGTCACCGAGGCAGGGCCGCCCGAAAAGATCACCCCCTTGGGCCGCAGCGCGGCGAACGCCTCGCCGGCCCTGTTGAAGGGGTGGATTTCGCAATAAACACCGGCCTCGCGCAGGCGGCGCGCAATGAGCTGCGTGACCTGCGAGCCGAAGTCAATGATCAGGATGGAGTCGACGGGAGGCGTGCCGGGCTCTGTCATGGCGGGGAAATATAGGCCTCGCCGGGATTCCGCAAGCGGTCGGTCAGAGCTGCTCCCAGCGGTTGCAATTTGGGTCCGCGCGGGACAAACAGGGTCGCCATTTGCCTGAGGGAGGAACGATGGCCGACAGCCGCCTTGCCGGCGCGGATTTCGTCCGAGCTACCGCCTGCCTTGTCGTCATCGGGCATCACCTTTCCCAGCGCATGTCGTGGAATTCCAACCTCGGCTGGATGGAGTGGCTGCGGGTCTTCGTCCAGCTTGGCGGCTTCGGCGTCGCCATGTTCTTCGTGCTGTCCGGATTTCTGCTGGCGCAGCCGTTCTGGACCGCGCTCGACGCCGGCCAGCCCTTGCCGTCGTTGCGGACCTATGCCCTGCGGCGCGCCGCCCGCATCCTGCCCGGCTTCTGGCTGGCGCTGACGGTGACCTTCATCCTCACGATCACGGTGTTCCACTTCCCGGCTACGGGACAGCTGGCTCTTCGCTACCTCGCGGGATTTTTCCTTGTCGCCGACTGGCATTGGGTGACGTTCTTTCCAGTCGAGATCAACGGGCCGCTCTGGTCCATCAGCTTCGAGGTCACGTCCTACGTGCTGCTGCCGCTGGGCTTTATTGCCGTGTTCGCGGTCGCTGCCCGCAGCGGCCAGGGCTGGCGCACCCGTGTCCTTTGGCTCGCAGTCGTCGGGCTCGCCCTTATCGCGCACTGGCTGTTCACCTCGTGGGTCAATCCCGGCTCGTTCCAGCGCAGTTGGGACTACGGTCTCATCGGCGGCGCCAAGACATGGATGCCCATGTTCAATCCGTTCGGCTTCTTCGCCATGTTCTCGCTTGGCGCCCTGGCCGCGGGCATCCGCATCAAGCTCGCGACGCGCCGCGGCCCATTGTTCGACGTCCTGGCGCTGCTCGCTCTGGTCGCCATGTTCGCCCTGTTCGGCCTGCAAAGCTTCGCCAAAGGGACGGAAAGCTACGGCCTGCTGCGGGTCCCCTACGACTATCCGTGGTTCCAGTTGATCGTCGGGGCCGGCCTTGTGCTGATCCCATCGACGGTGGTCGTCGGCCGCGTGCTCGACAACCGGGTGGTGCGCTATCTGGCCCGCATCTCCTTCGGACTCTACGTCTGGCACTATGTGGTGCTGGAACTCGTCCATCTGACGATCGCGCCGGGCCTGGACCAGGGCCGCATGACCGACCCGGTGCAGTTGGCCTGGGCCGGTGGTCTCATTCTGGTCATCGCCGTGGGGCTCGCCGATCTGTCCTACCGCTTCTTCGAGCGCCCGATCATCGACTGGGCGCGGGGCCTCGAACGTCGGCGCGCTGCGGCGACGCCTACGCTCTCGCCTGCCGCGGGCTGACGCGCCCCTAGTTCAGCAGTGCAACCGAAAGATTGAGGCTCGAGGCGAACGCCACCCACAGTCCATACGGTACGAATAGCCATGCCGCGGTCCGGTCCGTTCGCCAGTTCATGGCGATGAACGCGACGATGAGGGCGAAGATGGAGACGATCACCCCAAATGCCGGCCAGATTGCGTGCAAGCGGAACCAGATCGGCGACCAGCTCCAGTTGAGCAGCATCTGAACTGCCCAGATCATGCTGCTTGCGGTCGCCGGTCCACGCATGAACGAGCGCGCCCCGGCGATGCCGATCAGCACGTAGAGGGTAAACCATGCCGGGCCGAAGACCCAGTTCGGTGGGTTCCACGGCGCTTTGCGCAGTGTTTCGTACCAGGCGTCGGGAATGGCGCTGACGCCGATCAGGCCCCCGATGACGACCACCATGAGGATGAATCCAATCGTGATCCAGATGGCGCGAGGGCTGCGATAGTCGATGGCGAACGTGTGCATGGCCTTTGAACGTGATCCCAACGAGATCGGTTCACTCCGGCGTCAGCGGCGGCGCAGCAATGCGGCAAAGAACCCGTCGGTTTCGGTCCGGAGCGGGGTCAGGAGCACACCCTGTGCCGCCGTATGATGCACCTTTTGCGATGCACCATCGGCGATCGCCTCGAGCTCCCGGCTGGCATCCAGGGCCTCGAATTCGGGGTGTTCGCTGAGAAAGCGGCCGACCTGCGCGCCGTTCTCTTCGTCAAGGATCGAGCAGGTGATGTACGCCAGCGTTCCACCCTGACGGACATAGCCCGCCGCATCGTTCAGGATCGCATGCTGTTCGGCCGCCCGGGCGGCGACCTGGTCGCCGTTGAGTTTCCACTTCGCGTCCGGTCGGCGGCGCCAGGTGCCCGAACCCGTGCACGGCGCGTCGATCACCACCCGGTCCATTTTGGCCGCGAGATCGTCGAGCACGCCCTCGCCGGGGGCGCGTACCTGCACGTTGCGAACGCCGTTGCGCTTCAGGCGGTCGTAGATGGGGGCCAGCCGATGCCGGTCGCTGTCATAGGCGAAGATCTGGCCCTTGTTGCCCATGGCCGCCGCCATCGCCAGCGTCTTGCCGCCGGCGCCGGCGCAAACGTCGAGCACCTGTTCGCCCGGCCTCGCGCCCGCGATCAAGGCAACGAGTTGGCTGCCCTGATCCTGCACCTCGAACCACCCCTTTAGGTAGCCCTCCTCCACCTGCACGTTGGGGGTGCGGCTGTCCCGCGTCCCGGCCGCGATGCGGATGCCGACGGGAGAGATGTGCGTTGGCTCCGCCGCAAAGCGATCCAGCGCCTTGAGCACGCGGTCACGATCCGAGCGCAACGTGTTGACGCGCAGATCGAGTGGGGGCCGGCCGCCCAGCGCCCGCCCCTCCTGCACGATCTCTTCGCCCAAGCTCCGATGCAGCGACTCCATCGCCCATTCCGGCAGGTCGGCCAGCACGTGGTCCGGTGCGCCGAGCCAAGGCTCGGGCGCGCTCAACCGTTGCACTTCCTCGGCGCTCAACACCGAGGGCGCGTGCGGGTCGGATGCAAACAGGTCGTTGAGCTCTTCCGGCGTCGTGCCCCAGTCACGCGAGACGACGCTCAGGACCAGCGCGCGCGGCGTGTCCTGGCCCATCGCCCAGGCGTGGCTCGCGCGCTTGCGCAGGGCATCGTAGACCAGGTTGCCGATCGCCGCGCGGTCCCCCGCTCCGGCGAAGCGGTTGTTGAGGCCCCACGATTTCAGCGCTTCGGCCACCGGGCGATGGCGCCTGTCGATATCGTCCAGCACCTCGATGGCGGCGGCAAGCCGCCCCGGCAGGCGCATCAGATGCCGCCGCGATAGTTCGGCGGCTCGCGCGTAATGGTCACGTCGTGCACGTGGCTCTCGTTCAGCGCCGCGCCGGAGATCTTCACGAAGGTCGCATTATCGCGGAACTCTTCGAGATCGTGTGCACCGGTATAGCCCATGGCGGCGCGCAGGCCGCCGGCGAGCTGGTGCAGGACGTTGCCGGCCGGCCCCTTGTACGGCACCTGGCCCTCGATGCCCTCGGGCACGAGCTTGAGACTGTCCCGGACTTCCTGCTGGAAGTACCGGTCGGCCGAGCCGCGCGCCATGGCGCCCACCGAACCCATGCCGCGATAGGCCTTATAGCTGCGGCCCTGGTAGAGATAGACTTCGCCGGGGCTCTCGTCGGTACCGGCCAGCAGCGAGCCGATCATCGCGCAAGACGCTCCGCCGGCCAATGCCTTGGCCAGATCTCCTGAGAACTTGATTCCACCGTCGGCGATCACCGGCACACCGTTCCTGTCGGCCTCCTCGGCGCACGACATCACCGCGGCGAGCTGCGGCACGCCGACGCCGGCGACGATGCGGGTGGTGCAGATCGAGCCCGGCCCGATGCCGACCTTGATCGAATCCGCACCCGCGTCGATCAGCGCCCGCGTCGCCTCCGCCGTCGCGACATTGCCGGCGACGATGCGGGTCGAATTGCTCTCGCGCTTGACGCGCTCGACCGCCTCGGCGACGCGCACCGAATGGCCGTGCGCCGTGTCGATCACCAGCAGGTCGACGCCGGCATCGATCAGCGCCATCGAGCGCTCGTAGCCCTTGTCGCCCACGGTCGAGGCCGCGGCGACGCGAAGGCGGCCCTGCGCGTCCTTGATCGCCATCGGGTTGAGCTGCGCCTTCTCGATGTCCTTGACCGTGATGAGGCCGATACAGCGGCCCGCATCGTCGACCACCAGCAGCTTTTCGATGCGGTTGGCATGGAGGAGCCGCTTGGCCTCGTCCTTGCCGACGCCGTCGCGCACAGTGATGAGGTTCTGGTGCGTCATCAGCTCGGCGATGGTCTGCCGCTCGTTGCTGGCAAAGCGCACGTCGCGGTTGGTGAGGATGCCGACCAGCTTGCCGGTGACGCGCCCGCCCGTGCCGCCGTTCTCGACCACCGGAATGCCCGAGATGCGGTTGGCCCGCATCAGCGCCAGCGCGTCGGCGAGGGTCGCGTCGGGGCCGATGGTGATGGGGTTCACCACCATGCCGCTCTCGAACGACTTGACCTGCCGTACCTGCTCGGCCTGTTCGGCGGGCTCGAGATTGCGGTGGATGACGCCGATGCCGCCGGCCTGCGCCATGGCAATCGCCATCTGGTGCTCGGTCACCGTGTCCATCGCCGCGCTCAGGATCGGCAGGTTGAGCTCGATGTCCCTGGTGACCCGCGATCGGATGCTCACATCGGTCGGCAGCACGTCGGAGCGCGCCGGCTGCAGCAGGACGTCGTCGAACGTCAGCGCCTGGTCGCCGGTGACGGAGGTGATGATCTTGGCCAAGGATGCGCCCCTTCTCTGCCGAAAAACAGGAAGCCCGCAGCAACGACTCGAAGCCCTGCTGCGGGTTGGCGAGGGTCATTAGCATCGGCCCCCGGCTTTGGGAAGCGTCAGGCGGCCTCGAGCTCGGCGATGAGCATTTCCACCCGCTCGATGTGGGTCAGGTGCCGCTCCTCGACCACGAAGTTGAGCGTCATGTACTCGCGGCCCGGGCAGAAGGTGCAGATGTTGGTCGACTGGTGGAAGGCGCCGCAATAGATCGGCTCGATCATCCACTCGGTGAGCGGCCCCATCGTCCGGTGCGGCGGCACCAGCGTCAGCACGAGGTCGGCGGTCGTTCCCTGCAGGCGCCAGAACTTGTCGGAGATCAGCCACGGCGCGATCTTCTTCAGCCGGCGCATGGCGCGCATCATGGCGAGGATCACGAGCTGGAACTTGCTCAGGTCCTTGGCCTCGCTGGTGCCGATCACCTCATCGACGGCCCGCGCATAGGACGGGAAGTCAGTGATGACCGGAAACTTCGCTTCGAGCGCGCGGACGCGGAAGAAATCGTCGTCCTCGGCGGTCCGCTTAGTATCCAGCATGGTGTAGGCGGCGGTGATCACCTTGTCCTTCACGCGCCGGTCCTTCTCGGCGTGCAGCGCATAGGTGGTGAGCGCAAAATAGAGCGAGCGCTGCCGCACGCCCAGCTTGTGGGCCAGATTGCGGATGCGCTGGCGCGGCAGGGCCAGCGTCCGGAAGAACAGCGGCCGCTCCTGGGGATTGACCAGTGTCGCGGCGAGTGCCGAAATCAGGGCCATGGAGTAGCCGGCGAAGGCCCCCTGCAGGCGTTTGAGCCAATTGGCCCGATTGCTCTTGTCCGACTGGATGCCGTGATTGGCGGTCTGCGAGCGGGTGAGGAGCGCTGCGTCCGAGCCTTCCATCAGGCAGTGGGCGGAGCGTACCTGGATCACCGAGGCCCGGCCTTGCCCATCCGGCCCGCCCTTGAGGTTGGCGGCCATCACGCGGAACAGCGGCAGCTCGGGATGATCGAACACATCCTGGCTGTTGCCGAGCCACTTGTCGGGGTACCCCTCGAAGCTGTCGATCTCCTCCACCGAGGTGATCGCGTCGAGGATGTGCTGCGGGAACGGATAGCCGGGGCGGGCGCCGACAAAGCCATGCGTCAGCTGCGGCGCCAGCGCCACCATCTGCGCCGTCAGGTTCTCGATCGCGGCCTTGTCGAACCGGCTCTTGGAGAACGCGGTGAAAAAGATGGTATCCTTGCCCTCGAGCAGGAACCACTGGAAGTCGGTGAACAGCGCATGCGGGTTGTCGCGCACGGCTTCGGCGGCAAGATCGAGGGCCACGGCATGTTCCGAGGCAAAGCTCGACGACGAGAAACTCTTCATCTTGGACCTGTATTTTCAGCTAATGCGCGTTTTCCAACATCTGGGGGACCGCGGTCAATCACCCGGGCCCCCTCACGAAGGCGCGAGGCACCGATTTTCCCTTGCCGGACGGGACTGTTAGGATCATAGCAAATGCGCCGGCACCCCTCCCCCGCCTGCCCGTTCCGCAATTGATCCGTCTCACGCCGCTCATCCTCGCCGTCGCCCTGTTCATGGAGAACATGGATTCGACGGTCATCGCCACGTCCCTGCCCGCCATCGCCAGCGATATCGGGTCGAGTCCGATCGCCCTCAAGCTGGCGCTCACCGCCTATTTCGTGTCGCTCGCCGTTTTCATCCCGATTTCGGGTTGGATGGCCGACCGGTTCGGCGCGACCAACATCTTCCGCATCGCCATCGGCATCTTCGTTCTCGGCTCGATTGCGTGCGCCTTCTCCAACTCCTTGCCGACCTTCGTGGTTTCGCGCTTTCTGCAAGGCATCGGCGGTTCGATGATGACGCCGGTGGCGCGCCTCGTGCTGATCCGCGCCACGCCGCGCAACGAGCTGGTCTCGGCCATGGCGTGGCTGACCGTGCCGGCGCTGCTCGGGCCGCTCACCGGTCCACCGGTCGGGGGCTTTCTCACCACCTATCTGAGCTGGCACTGGATCTTCTGGATCAACGTGCCGATCGGCCTGATCGGCATCCTGCTGGCGACCCGCTTCCTGCCACCGCCCGAACCGCGGACGCCGCGGCCGATCGACCTCATCGGCTTCGTCCTGACCACCTTCGGGTTTTCCGGGGTCATTTTCGGGCTGTCGGTGATCAGCCTGCCGGCGATCCCGCAGGTTCTCGGTTACGGCGGCGTGGTGATCGGTGCCATCATGCTGGTGGTCTACTATTTCCACACCAGGCGCACCGAGCACCCTCTGCTCGACCCCAAGCTCTTCCGTAACCGCGTGTTCCGCACCGCGGTCGTCGGCGGCTCGTTCTTCCGCGTCGGCATCGGCGCGTTCCCGTTCCTGATGCCGCTGATGCTGCAGATCACCTTCGGCCTCTCGCCCTTCGAGTCCGGCCTCACGACGTTCGTTTCGGCGTTCGGCGCCATCGTCTCGAAATTCGGTGCGACCCGACTCTATGCCCGCTTCGGCTTCCCCCGCGTCCTTGCCGCAACGTCGTTGCTCGGTTGCCTCTTCCTCGCCGCCAACGGCCTGTTCACGCCGCAGACCAACCACTATTTCCTGATGTTCGTGCTGTTCGTCGGCGGGCTGACCCGGTCGTTCTTCTTCACCGGCGTCAACACCTTCGGCTACGCCGACATCAAGGAAGCCGACGCCAGCCAGGCGACCTCGATCGCCGCCGTGGTCCAGCAGATCAGCGTGGCCCTCGGTGTTGCAGTCGCCGGCGGCATTCTCGAAGCCGCCACGCAGATCCGCAACGCGCCGCTCGACCTCTTCGACTTCCACATCGCCTGGTACATCGTCGCCGTCCTCGCCCTGATCAGCACCGTGCAGTTCCTGCGCCTGCCGCCGGACGCGGGTGCGAACGTCTCCGGTCACCGCGTCCGGCCGATGCAGAAGGCCGAAGCGATCGCCTGATGTACAACCGCGCCGTCCCGATGATCCTCGCCGTGGCGCTGTTCATGGAGAACATGGACTCGACCGTGATCGCCACGTCACTAGCGTCGATCGCACATGACATCGGCTCCGAGCCGATCGCGCTCAAGCTGGCGCTCACCGCCTACCTGGTGGCACTCGCCATCTTCATTCCGATCTCGGCGTGGATGGCCGACCGCTGGGGCGCCCGCAACGTGTTCCGCGTCGCGATCGTCATCTTCATCACCGGGTCGGTCGCCTGCGCTGCGTCGAACTCGCTGTTCACCTTCGTGCTCTCGCGCTTCCTGCAGGGGTTTGGCGGCGCGCTGATGACGCCGGTGGCGCGTCTCGTCATTGTCCGCATCACGCCGCGCAACAATCTCGTCGACGCCATGGCCTGGCTCAGCATTCCGGGGCTCATCGGCCCCATCGTTGGGCCGCCGATCGGCGGCTTCATCACCACCTATCTGAGCTGGCACTGGATCTTCCTGATCAACGTGCCGATCGGCATCCTCGGCATCGTCATGGTCACCTGGCTGCTGCCGGACTGGCACCGCAACGCGCCGCGCCGCATGGATTTTCCGGGTTTCTTGTTCACCGGCGTCGCGTTCGCCGGCTGGGTCTTCGGCATCTCGGTGCTGACGCTGCCGGCGCTGCCCCTGATCTACGGCTACGTGACGCTGATCGTCGGCACGATCTCGGCCGCGATCTATCTGTGGTGGGCGCGCCGCACCGAATATCCGATCCTCGATCTCAAGCTCTTCCGCTTTCCGCTGTTCCGCACCACGGTCGTCGCCGGCACCTTCTTCCGGCTTGGCACCGGCGCCATGCCGTTCCTCTTCCCCCTGATGCTGCAACTCGCCTTCGGCCTGTCGCCGTTCCAGAGCGGCAGCATCACGTTCGCCACCGCCGTCGGCTCGTTCGGCGCCAAGTTCGTCTCCGAGCCGATCCTGCGCTGGCTCGGGTTCCGCGTCGCACTGGTCATCGCAACGCTGATCACCGTCATCGGCGTCGTTGAAATGGGGCTCTACACACCTCAGACGCCGCTCGCCTTGATGCTGCCGCTGCTCATCATCACCGGCTTCTTCCAGTCGATCTTCTGGACCGCGACCAACGCCTTCACCTTCGCCGACATCGACGACAAGGATGCCGGCCAGGCGACGGCCATCAGCCAGGTGACCATCCAGCTCTCCCTCGCCTTCGGCGTCGCCCTCGGCGGCGGCACCCTCGAGCTCGTCCGCCGCACCCACGGCGGCGATCCGGTGCTGCTCGACTTTCACGTGGCCTTCTACGTTATCGCCGCCGTCGCGCTGGTCTCGACCGTGATGTTCTTCTTCCTGCCTAAGAGCGCAGGATCGCATCTCACCGGTCATGGGCATGGCGCTGTCGCGGTGGAAGCGGCGGAATAAGCGGTCCGACGCCGAAAAGCCTCCGATATGCTGCTAGGCGCTCGCGCTACCCCTTGAACCCCTTGGCCACGAGATAGGTCTCCGCGCTTTCAGCGCGCGAGGCCGGGGGCTTTGCATGTAGCGTCGTGGTAAAATGCCGTTTCAGCATGGCGAGCAGTTCGTGCTCGGTGCCGCCCTGGAATACCTTCGATATGAAAGCGCCACCGGGTGCCAGCACCTCGACGGCGAAATCGGCGGCGAGCTCGACCAGCGCCATGATGCGCAGATGATCGGTGGCCCGATGCCCTGTCGTCGGGGCGGCCATGTCGGACATCACGAGGTCGGGCTTGTGTCCGCCCAGCGCGTCGATCAGCAGCTTCGGCGCGTCGTCGTCGGTGAAATCCTTCTTGAGCAGGATCACGCCGTCGATCGGGTCCATCTCGAGAAAGTCGATGCCGACGATCAGCGGCTTCTCTGCTGTCGAACCGACGATCGGGGCCGCGACCTGGCTCCAGCCGCCGGGCGCAGCGCCGAGGTCGACGATACGCATGCCCTTGTGCAGGAGCTTGTAGCGCTCATTGATCTCGATCAGCTTGTAGGCGGCGCGCGAGCGCAGGCCCTCGGCCTTGGCGCGTGCCACATACGGATCGTTGAGCTGCCGCTGCAGCCAGAGGGTCGAGCCGATCTTGCGGCCCTTGGCGGTCTTCACCCGAACCTTGAGGTCGCGATCGGATTGACGGCCGGTGCCGCCGCCCATGTTGGTGGTCTTGACCATCAGCGCCTCATTTGCGGCCGGCGGCCGCTGGCCCGGTCCGCGTCGATCAGGGAAATCAGGATGCCCTCGCGCAGGCCCCGGTCGGCGACGCGCACGCGCTCGGTCGGCCACTCGCGCCGGATCGCCTCGAAGATGGCGCAGCCGGGCAGCACGAGGTCGGCGCGGTCGCGGCCGATGCAGGGATGCGAGACGCGCCGGTCGAAGGGCATCGCCAGCAGCGCGGCCATCGTGGCGTCGACCTCGGCGCGACCCATCCACAGGCCGTCAACCTTCTGCCGCTCGTAGCGTTCGAGCCCGAGGTGCAGGCCGGCGAGCGTCGTGACCGTGCCCGAGGTGCCGATCAGATGCACCGGATGCTCGGCGATCATCTGCTTGAGCTTGCCGCGCCCCTTGAATTCCCGCAGGTGCCCGGCGACGAACGACACCATCGCCTCGAAACTGTCGCGCGTCACCTCGACGCCGCCGAAGCGTTCGGCGATCGACACGACGCCCACCGGCAGCGACTGCCACGAGCGGATCGAGGCGGCCATGCGTCCTTGCCGCTTCGGCCGGCCGCCGCGGAAATCGAGCCAGGCCAGTTCCGAGGAGCCGCCGCCGATATCGAACATCAGCGCGCCGGCGCTTTCCTCTTCGATCAGGTCGGCACAGCCGGTCACCGCGAGCTCGGCCTCGGTCTGCCGGTCGACGATCTCGAGCTCGAGCCCGGTCTCGGCCTTGATGCGCGCCACGAACTCGACGCCGTTGCTGGCGGCGCGGCAGGCCTCGGTGGCGATCAGCCGCATGCGCGCCGGTTCGTGGTCGCGCAGCTTGTTGCGGCACTGCTTGAGCGCCTCGATGGTGCGGTCCATCGCCGCGTCGCTCAGTCGGCCCGTGACGGAGAGGCCTTCGCCGAGCCGGACGATGCGGGTGAAGCCGTCGAGCACGCGGAAGCTGCCGTCATGCGGCCGGGCAATCAGCAAGCGGCAGTTGTTGGTGCCCAGATCGAGCGCGGCATAGACCGGTCCACGCGCCCGGCGCGGCACACTCTGGGCGTTGTCCTTCCGCCTCGCCGCATCGTCCGGACGGGGGGTTGCCCCAGTCCCGGCGTCGGGCCGGCCGGGTCCCCGCCCGTCGGCTGCGTCCGTACCACGCGGCACGGTTGCGGCGGCGGCCCGATTGTCGTCGGTCACTCGCCAAACCTCGTCCTGCGCGGTCGTCCGTCGGTCACTCCGAGGCGCCCGGGCGCAGCTTGTTGTTACGTCGCGAAAACCTTAGGGCAGCCGTTGCGCATATGTCAAAAGCAAAGCGCCCCGGCCTTGCGGCCGAGGCGCTCGAAAGGCCGGGATCGGCCGATCAGATGCGGGTGAACTCGTAGGTCTGGCAAAGGATGCCGGAGCAGCCCTTGAGCGTCATGAAGTTGGTCGAAACCAACTGCATGGTGCCGGCATAGCTGTTGCCGTTGAAGGTTACGTTGCCGCTCCACTTGCCGCCGCCCTCGGCGCGGGCGCCGTTGACCACGTAGTGGTTGAGCAGGGCCACGTTCTGGGCCGTGCGAGCGTCGGAGCGCAGCCAGATGAGCTTGGCACAGAGCTGGCCGCTGCCGCAGCTTACTACGGCATAGCGGGCCTCGCCGGTGGTCACCTGCCACGTGCCGACCGGGGACGCGCCCGCCGCGAGCGCCAGGGAAGGAAAGGTCGAAATCGCCGCAAAGCATGCCGCGGCAATCCACTTAAGGGTGCGTTTCATCATCATCCTCAAAGCCGGCAAAGCGACGCCGGCGCGATTTTAGGGTTGTCGGGGTGGGCAACTCGAACGCGAAGGACGCGAAAACTGCCCGGTAACGGCGAAACCCGCCGTTTGGTTCGACGCAGCAGATGAGATTCAATCAAGGCGATGGAAAGGCGACGACCTTACGGTTCCGTCATCCAACCTGCGACCGACCGTCGCAAATGCGTCCGCAAAGGGCATATGTGCGGGGTCGAAAAAATTGGCTGGGGAACCTGGATTCGAACCAAGATTGACGGAGTCAGAGTCCGTAGTTCTACCGTTGAACTATTCCCCAGCGGGGGCCGCGCCGAGATCGGCAAATCGACCGCGGCTGCCTTCTAGCGGCAATCGTCGGACCGATCAACACCTGTGGTTGCGCAAAAACCATAGCGATTCCGGCGCTCTCGTGGAATGAAGTCCCGTATAGGTGGGGCATGGATCGGGCATCGGCAGAACGTGAGGCACTTCGGCTGTGGCGCAACCTGCCGGTGCAGGACCGGCTGACGCGCGCGCAGGCTGCGGCGTTCGCGCACGCCATCGCGCCCACGATCAACTACGAACAGCCCGAGCGCCGCGCCAAGATCATTGAAGAGTGGCTGGCGCAGGACGTGCCGCGTCCCGAGGCGGAAGCCGAATTGATGATTGCGGCCAACGTCTTACCGGGACGGACCCCCCTCCCAGTGCCGAGCTGGCCACAGCGCGAGGGTGCTTCGGCCCTCGCCTTCGTGGTGGCGCTGCTGATTCTGATCGCGCGCCGTCCGGACATCGTCACCAGCGCCATGCTCTGGGCCGAGGATGGCACCGTCTGGTTCGCCGACGCCTATAACAATCCCTGGTGGGCCAAGCTGTTCGTGCCTCACGCGGGCTACGTGCAGTTCTTCCCGCGCCTGATCTTCGAGATCGCCACGCACCTGCCGATCAACGTGGTGGCGCTGTTCGGAATGTGGATGGCGCTGCTCGTGCGGGCGGCTGTCCCGGCCTTCATTTTCTCGTCTCGATTTTCCTGGATCGACTGGCGCGCCAAGGTCGCGATCAGCGCCTACATGCTGCTCATGCCGAACCTGGCGGAGGTGCACGCCAATGTCACCAACACGCACTGGTATCTCGGCCTCTACCTGATCGCCGTGGTGCTTGCCGATCCACCGCGAGCGCGGATCTGGGCACTACATGACTGGCTTGCTCTTGTCCTCGCCGGCAGCAGCGGTCCCCTTATCCTGTTCGCAGCGCTTGCGCTGCTGCTCCGCACCTGGGTACAGCGCGGAACTGCGTGGATGCGATGGCCTTTCGCGGCTGTCGCCGCAGCGTTGGCAGTGGTGCAACTGGCGGTGTTTGCCGGCACCGCGCCGCTGCAGCCATGGCTCGATGGAGGCGCCGATTTTACGCTCGTCCGCGACCTGCTCGGTGGCCGCGTGTTCCTCGGCTTTCTCACTCCCGCCCGCTGGGCCATCGCGCTTGCGACGCCGACAGTCATGCTGCCGATCATCCTGGTCGGGTTCGCAATCAGCGTCGCCGTGCTCATCCGCGGTGGGTGGCGCGCCCGGGTCCTTGCTGCCTTGCCGCTGTTGCTTGTGGGCGCTGCGCTGTTCACGCCGCTCTTCATGCCGCTGGCGACGCAATTCTCGTCGGTGCCGCTGCTGACCGAGCAGGGATACCTCGTGGTCGCCGACACCGCGTGGGCGGCGACCCTGCTGTGCTTCGCCTCGATTTTCCTGCCCCGTCTGACCAACGCGGGGCTTGCCGTTGTGCTCGGCGCGGTCGGCTTCCTGGTCTTGTTCGACTTTGCGCTGCCGGCTGTGCCCGGCCAGCCGTTCGCGGATCAGGCGCAGCGCATTGCGGAGACGCCGTCGGGCCAGACAGTCACCGTGCCGATTGCCCCTCCAGGCTGGGACATGACGCTGCGCAAGAGGTAACGGCCGCGAGGCCGAACCGCACAGTCGCCGTTCGCTCTAGCCGGGATGTTCCCGGGATGCTGCCACCGGTGCTTTCCGCCCCAGACAATTGATGCTCGTATCGAGCCAATGGAGCAATCCGGCGTTCGAACCAAATTGCGTTCCAACACTGGCGGACGATTTACAAAGACGGGCCGTACTGCCAATGACAACTTGGCTCGACTGGCCAAGATCGCCGCCGCCCAAGTCATCCTGACGTGAGCTAATTTCTGCCATTTTTTCGGTGCCGAACGCGGCCCGTCCAGCCTTGCGAAAGCCGCATGGCAGGCCTGCATGAACGATAAATATCCTTGCGCGTTGCTGTCGTTATTTTGCGCGCAAGTCTCGGAGGTTAGCGTCTTGAAGTCCGGCGAGTTCGTGTTGTCTCGGCGCCAGATGGTGAAGGCGCTGGCAGGACTTGCTGCGGCGCTATCGACCACGGCCATCACTCCGGTGAGCTTTGGGGACACCTCCCCTACCGGAACGGCGTTTTCCTTCGATATCCTGACGGCGCAGATGAAGGCGCTGGCGCAGCGACCTTACCAGGCTTACACGACGCCGCTTCCGACTCCGCTCCAGAACATAAGCTACGACGGCTACCGCGAGATCCAGCCGCTCCGCGATCACGCCGTAAAGCTCAGTCAGGATTTCGGCTACATCGCTGAGCCGTTTCATATGGGCTGGCTCTTCAAGGAGCCGGTCGAGATGTACCAGGTGAAGGACGGCCAAGCCCACGAGGTCTCCTTCACCGCCGCCGATTTCAACTACCACGATGCGGCGACTGCCACTGCGATGGCAGGGATCACCATTCCGGGCGTCGCCGGCTTCCGCATGGATTGCCCGATGAATGAGCCCAGTGTGATGTCGGAGCTCGTGGCATTCCTCGGCGCCAGCTATTTTCGCGCCTTGGGCAAGGGAAATATGTACGGCGCCAGCGCACGGGGCGCGGTGCTTAATTCGTGGCTTTCACAGCCCGAGGAGTTCCCGCGTTTTTCGGCCTTCTATCTGGCCCCGGCGGAATATCCCGCACCCATTGCCGTCTACGCCGCGCTCGAAGGCCCGAGTCTCACCGGAGCCTTCCAGTTCGTGTTCGATCCGGCCAAGCCGGACCGGCAGGACACGCAGGTCGATGTCACGGCACGCTTCTTCTTCCGGGCCGACGTTGCCGAGATGGGCATCGCCCCGCTCACCTCGATGTTCCTGTATTCGGACTCCAACCGTAGCCAGTTTGACGACTACCGGCCCCAGGTGCACGACAGCGACGGCCTGTTGATGGACGGCGGAACCGGTGAGATGGCCTGGCGGGCGCTCAACAATCCGACGTCGCTCGGCAACTCCTATTTCGCGCACAACAACCCGAAGGCGTTCGGCCTGATGCAACGGGCCCGCCAATTCGTGAACTACCAGGACGATGGCGCCCGCTACGACCTCCGCCCTTCAATTCTCGTTGAACCGCAGGGCGATTGGGGAGAAGGAAGCGTTCGCCTGATTGAGGTGCCGGCAAAGCTCGAGGCGGATGACAACATCGTCGCTTTCTGGGTGCCGAAAGCCCCTTTCAGAGCCGGGGATAACGCCGAATTCAAATACCGCCTTCGCTGGGGCGATTTGTTGCCGGACCCCAAGGGTCCCATCGGCTACGTCGCGGACACCCGCACCGGCCAGGGCGGGGTGTCCGGCGTGGCCAACAAGGCAACCTTGCGAAAGTTCGTGATCGATTTTGCGGGTGGTGCGTTAGCGACTCTCGATGCTGACGAAGTCGATGCGGTCGCGTCGATCGCCGGTCAGGGTGGGAAAGTGATCTTTTCTTCTGTTTCCAAGATACCGGAAACGGGCGTCATGCGCTTGGCCATCGATGCCGAGATCGACACCAAGGATCCCGTCGAGCTGCGGGCCTATCTGGTCGGCGGCGGTCGGCAGCTTACCGAAACCTGGCTCTATCAGTGGCGCGCCGCATGAAGCACGATACCCTTTTCCCCGTCGATCACTTAAGGCAGCGCGCCCTTCCCGAGGCGCCGCTGGCAATGCCGCAGCAGGTTCTACAGCGGCCGTTCGAATGGGGCAGCGTTTTTCGCCTCTGGACTCTGGTACGGCTCCGTCGGGGATAATGCGGTTGAGCGCCGCGTCGGCATATCGCCAGGACCGAGCGGTCGTCTTCAGATGGACCGCCCTTGCGGTCAGTAGCGCGACCACGCTTTTTGCCGCCTGGCTCTTCGTCCTGCTCGCGCGGGGCGATGGATGGACCGCGCTGGACGCGGCCCGGCTCGCGCTCTCCTCACTATGCGTCTTCTGGCTGACCTGGGGCACGATGGGCGGCATGCTAGGTCTGTTCGTTGCGACGCCGAAGCCGGTCGCAATCGAGGTGGACACACCGCAGGCGCATGGGCGCACCGCGATCCTGATGCCGATCTACAACGAGGATCCCCCGTCCACCTTTGCGCGGGTCGCAGCAATGAGCGGGAGGCTGCTCGAGATCGGCGCGCATGGCGCGTTCGACATTTTCATCCTTTCTGACAGCCAGTCGCTGGAATCGGCAACCCGCGAGGCGCTGTGGCTCGAGCGGCTTTTGACCGATTGCCCGGCGCGCGAGCAGATTTTCTATCGCCGGCGGCCGAAGAACAGCGGCCGCAAGGCAGGCAACATCGAGGATTTCATCCGGCATTCCGGCGCTGCATACGAATACGCAATCGTGCTCGACGCCGATAGTCTGATGGAGGCGGACGCCATCGTCGCCATGGTGCAGCGGATCGCGGCCGCGCCCCAGGTGGGATTGCTCCAGACGCTGCCGGAGATTGTGCACGCGCGCTCGGTGTTCGGCCGCGCCCTGCAGTTCGCGGCAACCGTGTATACGCCGGTCTTCGCCCGCGGCACGGCGCTCATGCAGGGTGGCGAGGGGCCCTATTGGGGCCACAACGCAATTTTCCGCATTCGGGCCTTTGCTCAGAGCTGCGGGTTGCCGCAACTCCACGGCAATCCGCCCTTCGGCGGCCACATCCTCAGCCACGATTATGTCGAAGCGGCGCTGCTGGCTCGCGCTGGCCACGCCGTGCTCCTCGATCCGGCAATTGGCGGCTCGTTCGAGGAAGGTCCCGACAACATCATGGATTTTGCCAAGCGCGATCAGCGTTGGTGCCAGGGAAATCTGCAGCATTCGCGCATTGTCATGGCCCCTGCGTTGCATTTGTGGAATCGCATTACACTGCTGCAGGGTATCTTCAACTACCTGATGCCGCCCGTGTGGCTGGCGCTGCTGATCGTCAGCATTGCCTCAGCAGATATCGCGCGCCCGCTCTATTCCTACGGTTACTACGGCTTCGAGCGTCCCGGCCCGGACTGGGCCGGTTGGGGCCTGATTGGGTTCGTTGCCGGCATCCTGATCCTGCCCAAGCTGCTGATCGCGACGCTTTACATCCTCAGCGGAAGAGCCAAGGGCTTCGGTAGCGGGCTATTGGTTCTCGTCTCCGTGATGGCGGAAATTGCGCTCTCGACCATTACCGCACCGATCGTTCTGATGTTCCAGGTGCGTGCGGTCCTGCGCGTCGTCTCAGGCTTCGACGGAGGCTGGCCGCCGAGCAACCGCAAGGACGGCACCCTGACGCTCGGCCAGGCGATGAGCGGCAGCTGGTGGATCACCTGCTGCGGCGCCGCGGGCCTCGCCGTGGTGATGAGCTTGGCACCGGCGCTGGTGGTCTGGAGCCTGCCCGTCGCGTTGCCGATGATCCTGGCGCCCTTCGTCATCGCCGCGACGAGCCGGCCGCTTTCCGCCCTTGCGGCGCTCTGGCAGGTTCCGAGCGAAACCGCACCCAGCCCGGTGTTGCTGGAATGGGAGAGGATTCACGCCGGCTGGACCGGCGCAGCGGCGGCCCTCGGCGATGAGTTCGGCGATCCGGAGACGGCCAATGTCCTCGGCTGATGCCCGGCGTGCCGCCGCTCTTCCGTCGGGACGAGACCAGCGGCTCGACATGTTTCGCGGTCTCGCGCTGCTGATGATCTTCATCAACCACGCGCCGGGCACGATCTACGAGAACTGGACCAACCGGAATTTCGGCTTTTCCGACGCCGCCGAAGCCTTCGTGCTGATGTCGGGGATCGCCGCCGGCCTTGCCTATTCCCCGCAGTTCCGTGCCGCGCCCTACTGGCCCGGGACGGCACGTATCTGGGCCCGCGCCCGAACGCTCTACCTCGTTCACATCACCACGACAGTGATGGCGGTGGCGATCTTCGCCGCGGCGGCCCTATGGTTTGGGATCACCGATCCGCTATCGACCAACAACGTCGGGCCGCTCTTTACGCAGCCGCTCGGCGCCATCATCGGATTGCCGCTGCTGACGCACCAGCTCGGCTATTTCAATATCCTGCCGCTCTACCTCATGCTTTTGCTGGTCACTCCGGCGCTATTGCTGATCGGCCGGAAGCATCCCTGGCCGGTCATCCTCGGCTCGATCCTGGTCTGGGCCCTGTCGGGCCAGTTCCATCTCAACCTGCCGAACTATCCCCTGCCCGGCGGCTGGTTCTTCAATCCGCTCGCCTGGCAGTTGATCTTCGTGATCGGCCTGTTCTCCGGCGTCGCCATGCGCGAAAAGCGCGCGCTGGTGCCCTACGACAATGTGCTGTTCGTCGTCGCCACCGTGATGGTGATCGTGGTGGTGTTCTGGATGAAGCTGGATTGGCTGGGCGCGTTCGGTCGCGATCGGCTACTGGCGCCGATCGCCCATCTGGGGTTCCCCGACTATTTCGTCTGGTTCGACAAGACCTCGCTGGCCCTGCCCCGGCTGCTCCATGCCTTGGCCCTCGCCTATGTGCTGAGCTCGCTCCCAATTGTCCGCACGATCGCCGAAAGCCCGGCGGCCGCCCCCCTGACCCTGCTCGGCCGTCACGGTCTGCCGGTCTTCGCGGTGGGATCGGTGCTGGACATGGTGCTGCAGGCCGTCAAGGCGGCGATCGGGCAAAATGCCTTCAGCGACACCGTGCTGCTGCTGGGAGGCATGCTGCTCCTGCTGCTCCTCGCCGAGCTGCTCGATCACACCAAGCCGGCGCGCATCCAAGCGGCCGCACCTATCGTCACATCCGCCCGGGCGGATGTCGCCGTCGGGCGTGCCGCATGACGGTGCTGCAGCCCGACCTTTCGCTGGCCCGTGCCGGCGCAGTTCGACTGCGCTGGCCGCTGGCTGCAACGCTGGCACTGATCCCGGCTGCGTTCATCGGGATCGGCCTCGTCATCCGCTATTTCGGCTACGCCGCGTCGGTGAGCGACGAAACCATCGCGGGCTTCCCGATGGGCATGTGCCGCTGGGACTGCAGCTGGTACGTCTATATCGCCGAGCACGGCTACCATCACTTCCCGACGCCCGGGATGAACGCCGCGGGCAACTGGGCCTTCTTCCCCCTGATGCCGGTGTTCGTCGGACTCGTGCACTCGGTCCTCGCGATGGTGCCGACGATGACGCTCGCCACCGCCGTCTCGATCCTGATGGCGTATGCCACCTCGATCATCGCCTGGCCGCTCCTCGGCAAGGACCTCAAGGCCTACACCATCTTTTCCGCCTACCTGCTCGCCGGCCCGTGGTCGATCTACTTCACCACCTTCATGACCGAAGCGGCATTCATCCTGATCACCACTGCCGCGCTGGTCGCACTGGAACGGCGCTCCTACCTCGCCGCCGGCATCGCGGCCGGCTTGCTCTCGGCGACGCGGATCGTGGGTGTGTTCATGTCGATCGCGATCGTCGCGCAGTTGCTCGGCGACCATCTTGCCGCGCGCAAGTCCTGGCGCAGCTTCGTGCCGGAGCTGCTGCGCCGGCCGGATATCGTGCTGAGCCTCCTGCTCGCGCCGCTCGGGGCCTTCGCCTACATGGCGTTCCTGCGCTGGTACATGGGCGACGGCCTCGCCTTCCTCCACGTGCAGCGTGCCTGGGCCCGCGCCTACGGCAACCCGCTGACCTTCGTCTGGGAGGCGCTGACCACCTTCCCCAAGAGCGGCTGGATCCCGACCTTCCCGCAGCAGCTCGCAACCGCGGTGATCACCGGCTTCGTGCTGACCGCCATCCTCTTGCTGCGCCGCAAATGGGCGGCCGGGACGTTCAGCGTCATCTCGCTCACCGTGCCGCTGTTTGCCGGCATGGCCTCGACGCTGCGCTTCACGGCGGCGATGGCGCCACTGCCGATTCTCGGCAGCCGCATCCTCGCGCGCAACTGGGCGATCACGGCGCTCGTGGTGCTCGGGTTTTTCGTCGCCGACTACTACGTAGCGCGCGCCTGGATCGAGGGAGCACTGAGCCTTGTCTAGCACCTCCGTCCTGTCGCGCCCGCCGCGCCGCAGCCTGATCCCGTGGCTCTACGCCGCCGCGGGCCTCGTCGCACTGTTCGAGCTCGGCGTGACGTGGCTGGCGCTCCACCCCGACGTGCCGCCCGACTACCGCGCCTACTATCTCGACCGCAGCACGACGTGCCTCAACGAGCCGGTCAACGGCTCGTACAGCTTCGGCACCGAAATCACCTTCCGCTCCTCGCCCGACGACCGGCTGATCGCCCCGGTAAGAGTCTGCGGCTGGGAGGGCCCGGTCGGTGACGGCCTGCACGCCGTCGGCGAGAGCGCCCGGCTGCG
>JBQCIY010000215.1:0-26770 GCA_051953275.1 Devosia sp.
GAAAACCCGGCAATCCAGCAGCCGCGCGACTCGCGGTTGAGCGACTGCAGCCAGTCGAGCGCCGACGCGGCGTCGGACAATTCGCCGATGCCATGGTCGAACATCCCCTGGCTGCGGCCGACACCGCGCGAGTTGAAGCGCAGCACGGAGAAACCGCGTTTTGCGAACATGTAGAAGAGGTTGTAGACGATCTGGTTATTCATCGTGCCGCCGAATTCCGGGTGCGGATGCAGCACGATGGCGATCGGCGCGTTGGGATCCTTGCCGGGCTGGTAGCGCCCTTCGAGGCGGCCTTCCGGCCCGTTGAAAATGACTTCTGGCATCGCTCTTTGTCCGTTGGCCTCAGGCAGGGCTCTCAGCCGGGACGTCCGGCTTGACGAATGGGGTCCTGCTCCCTAAAAGTAGGCCCGAAAAATCAGTTTAGAACGGTTCCAAACCGGTTTTTCGGAGCCGCGGGCGAAGGCCTGCGGTCGAGCGTCGGCGAGCGCTCTTCTAGAGGAAGCGCTCGCGGAAATTCAAGACTTTTGAGGCGGGAGGGCGCGGCTTCGAAACGCGCCCGGTGGTGTTTGATGGCAACAAGCCCGACATATCTCGACCACAATGCCTCCGCCCCGCTGCTACCCGAGGCGCGCGACGCCATCGTCGCGGCCCTCGCTTTGACGGGCAATCCCTCATCGGTGCACGGACATGGCCGGGCGCTGCGGGCCTTGATCGACAGGGCGCGGACAGCGGTCGCCAAGCTCGCCGGCGCGACCCGGGAGCAGGTGGTGTTCACCGGCTCGGCCACAGAAGCCATCACCCAGGCGATCGTTGGCGGCGCCCGGGCATTCGGGGCCGGCGGCGTCGTCGTTTCGGCCGGCGATCATACCGCCGCTCTCAAGGCGGCCGAGGCAACCGGCCTTCCGGTCACCACCGTCGGCCTCGACGCCGACGGCTCGATCAGGGTCGACGAAATCGCGGCCGCCATGCAGCGCGCCGATGTGCTCGGGCAGAAGCTGCTGGTTGCGGTGCACCTGGTGAACAACGAGACCGGCGTGATCCAGCCGGTCGACCGTATCGAAGTCCTCGTCGGCGCCTCGCCGCATTATCTTTTCGTCGATGCCGTGCAGGCGTTCGGCAAGCTCGACCTCGAATTTTCGAGCCGCGCACCCGATATGATGGCGGTCAGCGCGCACAAGATCGGCGGCCCCGCCGGCATCGGCGCGCTGCTGATGAAAGGCCACGCCGACGAGGCTCGGCTGATCCCGGGCGGCGGGCAGGAAACCGGCCGGCGAGGCGGCACGGAAGCGGCAGCGTTGATCGCCGGGTTCGGCGCAGCGGCGGAGACGTTTCCGGCGAAGTTCCATGCGGCCAAAGCCGACGACCTGATCGCCAAGGCCGAGATCGGATTGAAGCGGATGGCGCCCGATGTCGTGATCTTCGGCGAGAACGCACCGCGCATCGGCAATGTCAGCAACTTCGCCGTGCCGGGGCTGAAAAACGCCGTCGCCATGATGGGCCTCGATCTCAAGGGGATTTCGATCTCGTCCGGGTCGGCCTGCTCGTCGGGCAAGGTGGGACCGAGCCACGTCCTCAAAGCCATGGCCGTGCCCGCCGAGCTTGGCGATTGCGCGCTGCGCCTGAGCGTGGGCTGGAATTCGACGGAGACCGATATCGCGGCCTTCCTCGACGGATTTGGTGAGGTGCTCGAGCGGCACCGTGAACGCCGCGGCAAAGCGGCGTAGGAGACTGCAATTGGCTGAGACGAACTATAAGGACGCCATCCCGACCCTCAAGGAGGAGATCGAGCACGAAACCGTCGAACAGGTCCTGGCGCTCGACGTCGACAAGTACAAGTACGGCTTCACCACCGACATCGAGACCGATCGCGCCCCGATCGGGCTCAGCGAAGACACCATCCGCTTCATTTCCAAGAAGAAAAACGAGCCAGACTGGATGCTCGAATGGCGCCTCGACGCCTATCGCCGCTGGCTGACCATGGATGAGCCGCGCTGGGCGCGCGTCCACTATCCCAAGATCGACTTCCAGGACATGTATTACTACGCGGCACCCAAGAACGCGGGACGGCCCAAGTCGCTCGACGAGGTCGATCCGGCGCTGCTCGAGATGTACGAGAAGCTCGGCGTGCCGCTCAAGGAGCGCGAAATCCTCGCCGGCGTCGAGCAGCCGAAGGTCGCGGTCGACGCGGTGATCGACTCCGTCTCGGTCGCCACCACCTTCCGCGACGAGCTCAACAAGCTCGGCATCATCTTCTGCTCGATCTCCGAGGCGATCCGCGAATATCCCGAGCTGGTGCAGCAATATCTCGGCTCAGTCGTGCCGATCAGCGACAACTACTACGCGACCCTGAATTCCGCGGTCTTCACCGACGGCTCATTCTGCTACGTGCCCAAGGGCGTGCGCTGCCCGATGGAACTGAGCACCTATTTCCGCATCAACGAGGCCAAGACCGGCCAGTTCGAGCGCACGCTGCTGATCGCCGACGAGGGCGCCTATGTCAGCTACCTCGAGGGCTGCACCGCGCCGGCGCGTGGCGAGCACCAGCTGCATGCGGCCGTGGTCGAGCTCGTGGCGCTCAAGGACGCGGAAATCAAGTACTCGACAGTCCAGAACTGGTACCCCGGCGACAAGGACGGCAAGGGCGGCGTTTACAATTTCGTCACCAAGCGCGGCGATTGCCGTGGCGACAACTCCAAGATCAGCTGGACGCAGGTCGAGACCGGCTCGGCCATCACCTGGAAGTATCCGAGCTGCATCCTGCGCGGCGACAATTCCAGAGGCGAGTTCTACTCGATCGCCATCTCGAACGGCTACCAGCAGGTCGACAGCGGTACCAAGATGCTGCACCTCGGGCGGAACACCACGAGCCGGATCATTTCCAAGGGCATCGCTGCGGGGTTTTCCGACAACACCTATCGCGGCCAGGTGTCGGCGCACGCCAAGGCCAAGGGCGCGCGCAACTTCACCCAGTGCGACAGCCTCTTGATCGGCGACAAGTGCGGGGCCCACACCGTGCCCTACATCGAAAGCCGCAACGCATCGGCGGTCTTCGAGCACGAAGCGACAACCTCCAAGATCTCCGACGACCAGATGTTCTACTGCCAGCAGCGCGGCCTCAGCGAAGAGGAGGCGGTCGGCCTCATCGTCAACGGCTTTGTCCGCGACGTGCTGCAGCATCTGCCGATGGAATTCGCGGTCGAAGCGCAGAAGCTGATCTCGGTCAGTCTCGAGGGCAGTGTCGGATGACCGGCCCCGTCGTCAACATCGGCGAGCTGCCGCTCGAGCGCTGGACGCAGGGCACGGCATTTGCCGGCGCCGACGTGCGCATCGGGCCGATGATCGGGGTCAAGGACCTCGGCATCAGCTATTCCGAGGTGCCGCCCGGCAAGTCTGGATGCCCGTTCCACAATCATCACGTCGAGGACGAGATTTTCATCATCCTCGAGGGCGAGGGAACGTACCGGTTCGGCGCGCAAAGCTATCCGATCAAAGCCGGCGACGTGCTCGGCGCGCCCGCCGGCGGGCAGGACACGGCGCACCAGATCATCAATACCGGCACGGGGCCGCTGCGCTATTACGGCATTTCGACCATGTCGATCGCCGACGTCTGCGAGTATCCCGACTCCGGCAAGTTCGGCGTATTCAGCCGTTCCACCCGCAACCCTTACGACAAAGCGACGCTGCGCCATCTGCAGCATCTCGACAATGCCGGCGTGGACTATTGGTCCGGCCAGCCCGGCGCAGAAAGCGAAGACAAATGACCACACCGATGCTCGAAATCCGCAACCTCCACGCGCGCATCGAAGACCGCGACATCCTCAAGGGCGTGAACCTCGTCATCCCGGCGGGGCAGGTGCATGCCGTGATGGGCCGCAACGGCTCGGGCAAGTCGACCCTGAGCTACGTTCTCGCCGGCAAGGAGGACTACGAGGTCACCCAGGGCGAAGTGCTGCTCGACGGCGAGGACATCCTCGGGCTCGACCCGAGCGAGCGTGCGGCCAAGGGCCTGTTCCTCGCGTTCCAGTATCCGGTCGAAGTACCGGGCGTCGCCACCATGACCTTCCTGAAGGCCGCCATCAACGCGCAGCGCAAGGCGCGCGGCGAGGGCGAGGTGACGACTCCAGATTTCATGCGCGCCGTAAAGGATGCCGGCCGTGACCTCCACATCGACGGGGACATGCTGAAGCGCGCGCTCAATGTCGGCTTTTCCGGCGGCGAGAAGAAGCGTGCCGAAATTTTGCAGATGGCGTTGCTCAAGCCCAAGATGTGCGTGCTCGACGAGACCGATTCCGGACTTGATATCGATGCGCTCCGGATCGTCTCCGACGGCGTCAATGCGCTGCGCGATCCCTATCGCTCGATGCTGGTAATCACGCACTACCAGCGGCTCCTGAACCACATCGTGCCGGACGTGGTACATGTGTTCTCCGACGGCCGTGTGGTCGAAAGCGGCGGCAAGGAGCTGGCTCTCGAGCTCGAGGCCAAGGGCTATGCCGAATTCGACGAGGCGGCTGCGTAAATGCCCGCTCCCGTTCGTATCGGCCCCGCCGAACAAAAGCTCATCGAGCAGTTGAGCGCCGCCGGCGCCTCTGCTGCAGCGGAGCGGCTGGGCGCCGTCGGCCTGCCCACCCGCAAGGTCGAGAGCTACCACTATACCGATCTCAAGATGCTGCTTCGCGCGGTGCCTGAACTGGCCGGCGCCGGCAAGGCGCTGAGCGAGCCGGCGTTCCGGATCCCCGGGGCGCACCGTGTGCCGGTGACGAACGGCGCGGCCGACATCGCCGGCGAAATGCCGCCTGGCATGCGCGCGACGATCGTCCACGGGGCCGCGCTCACCGAACGCGATGACGTGCTCGTGCGGCTGAACTCGGCGCTGGCGGCGCAGACGCTGAAGCTCGAAATCCACAGCCGCGCGACGCAGGTCGTCCATATCGATCGCCGCACCGAGGCCGAAGGTCCGGCACACATGAACGATTCCGTGCACCTGTTCGTCGCCGACGGCAGCAAGGCGACGGTGATCGAAACGTTCTCGGGCACAGACGAGACGCACCTCAGCAACCACGCGAGCTATGTCGCGGTGGGGACTGGCGCCGAGTTGACCCATATCCTGCTCGACCTCAGCAGCGGCCAGTCCACCAACCTCGCGACGGCCGAATACCAGGTCGGCGCGGGCGCCAGGATTCGCACGCTGACCATCCACGTCGGCTCGGCGCTGAGCCGCATCAATCTCTTCGCCCGCTTCGTCGGCGAGGGCGCGACCGGCGACTTCACCGGCCTCAACCTCACCACCGACGGCCAGCATTCGGACATCACGCTGGAGCTGACCCACGCGGTGCCGCATTGCGCCGCCAAGCCCCTGTTCAAGCAGGTGGCGCGCGGCCGCTCGACGGCAGCGTTCCAGGGCAAGATCGTCGTCGCCCGCGACGCGCAGAAGACCGACGCCAAGCTGATGATGCAGGGCCTGATGCTGTCCGACGAGGCGCAGATCCTGTCGAAGCCCGAGCTCGAAATCTTCGCCGACGACGTGGTCTGCGGTCACGGCTCGACCGTCGGTGCCCTCGACGAGGACTCGATGTTCTACCTGACGAGCCGCGGCATCCCGCGCGCCGTCGCCGAAAGCATGCTGACCCGCGGCTTCCTGGAAGAGGTGCTCGACCCGATCGCGGACGAGGAACTGCACATCGCACTCGAGGGTGTGGTGGAGAATTGGCTGAGCGGTTCATGAGCTCTCGCATCGCTCTGCTGGCGCCCCCCCTCCCATCCTCCCCCGCAAGGGGGGAGGTGCCGTTTCGCGCGCCCGGCTCGATCGTGCCCCACCCGCCGGCGGGCACCCTCCCGCTTGCGGGGAGGGTTGGGGAGGGGGGCGCCGCATGCTCGATCTAGCCCGCGTCCGTGCCGATTTCCCGATCCTCGAAGAAAAAATCTTCGAGCAGCGGCTGGTCTACCTCGACTCCGGTGCCTCGGCGCAGAAGCCGAACGTGGTGCTCGATGCGATGGATTTCGCCCACCGGCACGCCTACGCGAACGTGCATCGGGGCCTCCACACACTCGCCAACCGCGCGACCGAGGCCTACGAGAACGGCCGCAAGGCCGTAGCGCGCTTCCTCAATGCGCGCCGGGCGGAAGAGATCGTCTTCACCAAGGGCTCGACCGAGGCCATCAACCTCGTCGCCTCGTCCTTCGCCGCGCCGATAATCGGCGCGGGCGACGAGATCGTCGTCTCCATTCTCGAACATCATTCCAACATCGTGCCGTGGCACTTCCTGCGCGAGCGGCAGGGCGCGGTACTGAAGTTCGTCGACGTCCGCGACGACGGCAGCTTCGATCTCGACGCCTTCGAGGCGGCGCTCACGCCACGCACGAAGATGGTCGCGGTCACGCACATGTCCAACGTCACCGGCACCATCGTGCCGATCGCCGACGTGATCGCCCGCGCCCATGCCCGCAACATCCCGGTGCTGGTCGATGGCAGCCAGGGCGCCGTGCACCTCAAGGTCGACGTGCAGGCGCTCGATGCCGATTTCTACGTCTTTACCGGCCACAAGCTCTATGGCCCCACCGGAATCGGCGTGCTCTACGGCAAGCACGAGCTGCTCGACGGCATGCGGCCCTACCAGGGCGGGGGCGAGATGATCGACACCGTGACTCTCGAAGAGGTCACCTACAACGCTCCGCCGCATCGCTTCGAGGCCGGCACACCGCCGATCGTCCAGGCCGTAGGCCTGGGCGCCGCCATCGGCTACGTCGAGGGTCTCGGCCGCGAGGCGGTAGCCGCGCACGAGCACGAGGTCGCCGACTACGCCGCCGAACGCCTCAAGCGCATCAACTCGCTGCGCCTGATCGGCGATGCGCCGGGAAAGGGCGGCATCTTCTCGTTCGAACTCAAGGGCGCCCATGCCCACGACGTCGCGACGATTCTCGACCGCTATGGCATTGCCGTCCGCGCGGGGACCCACTGCGCCATGCCGTTGCTCAAGCGCTTCGGCGTCACCTCTACCTGCCGCGCCTCGCTCGCCCTATATTCGGGCAAGGACGACATCGACGCCTTGGTCGAGGGCATCGAGAAAGCACAGAAGTTCTTCGCATGACCGATGATGTCATTGAAACAGCAGCACAAACTCCGGCCGCGGTAGGCGACACCACCGAGGGCAACCGCATCGTGCCCAACATGTCGCCGGCGATTCCACCCGAAGAGGTCGCCCGCATCACCGCCGACCTGATCGGCGTGCTGAAGACCGTCTACGACCCGGAAATCCCGGTCGACATCTACGAGCTCGGACTCATCTATAAAGTCGATCTCGACGACAACCGCCACTTGACCATCGACATGACGCTGACCGCGCCGGGGTGCCCGGTGGCCGGCGAAATGCCCGGCTGGGTCGAAAACGCCGCCATGTCCGTCGAGGGCATCCAGTCGGTGACCGTCAACATGGTCTACGACCCGCCATGGGACCAGAGCCGCATGTCCGAGGAAGCGCAGGTTGCGCTGAACTGGTGGTAATCCTGCCGCGTTGGGCGTATATCGGTAGTTGACGATATAGCCGCGGTTGGCCGAGCGAACCGGTTTCGGATCACTCGGACAGAGCAAAGAGAAGACCAATGCCTCTTCCGATCATGAGCCTCACTGATGCCGCAGCCGAACGCGTGCGCGAGATCATGGAGGGCAGCGAAACGCCGGTCGTTGGCGTCCGCGTCGGCATCAAGGATGCGGGCTGCGCCGGGCAGTCCTATACGCTTGCCTATGTCAGCGCCCCCATCCCGGGCGACGACCACGTGGTCGACAAGGGCGTCGACGTCTATGTCGAGCCCAAAGCCACGCTGTTCCTGCTCGGTACGGTGATGGATTTCGAGGAAGACGTCCTCAAGTCCGGCTTCACCTTCAAAAACCCGAACCAGACCGGCGAGTGCGGCTGCGGCGAGAGCGTCACGCTGAAGCCCGCCGATCTCAGGGCGCTCGCCGAAGCGCGCTCGGCGGCACACTAACCCGCGCGGATCAGCGGCAGCGCCAGATCCTTCCGGAACAGATAGAGCAGGGTGCGCAAGGCCTCTCCGCGTTCGCCCGTCAGTCCCGGATTATCCTTGAGCGCCCTGCGCGCATCGTCGTGTGCGTACTCCAGCAGATGCCGGTGCACGTCGGCGACCGCGATATGGTAGCCCGGCATGCCCGATTGGCGCGTGCCGAGCAGGTCGCCCTGGCCGCGCAGGTCGAGGTCGCGCTCGGCGATCTCGAACCCGTCTTCGGTGGATTTGATCGTTTCGAGCCGCGCCTGCGCCGTATCCGATAGCGGCTCCTTGTAGAGCAGCAGGCAGGCCGAGCGCTGCGATCCGCGTCCGACGCGGCCGCGCAACTGGTGCAGTTGGGCCAGCCCGAACCGCTCGGCATGCTCGATGATCATGATGGTAGCGTTGGGCACGTCGACGCCGACTTCAATCACAGTGGTCGCGACGAGGATCTTGGTCTCGTTGCGCTGAAAGCGGTCCATCACCTGCTGCTTGGCGCTCGCCGACATGCGCCCGTGCACCAGCGCCACCTGGTCGCCGAAGACCTTCTGCAGCGCGGCAAACCGGTCCTCGGCCGCCACCACATCCAGCGTCTCGCTCTCCTCGACCAGCGGCGTGACCCAGAAGGCCTGCGCGCCGTCCTCGATCCGCGCCTTGAGCCGCTGGATCACCCGGTCGTATTCGGCAATCGACAGCACGGCGGTATCGATTGGCTGCCGCCCGCGTGGCTTCTCGCGCAGCGTGCTGACCTCCATATCGCCGAAATGCGTCAGCACCAGCGTCCTCGGAATCGGCGTCGCGGTCATCACCAGCAGGTCCGCGTGCTTGCCCTTGTCGGAAAGCGCCAGCCGCTGCTCGACGCCGAACCGGTGCTGTTCGTCCACGACCACGAGCCCGAGGTTGGCGAACTCCACCGCCGACTGGAACAGTGCATGGGTGCCCACCACGATATCGACCGCCCCATAACCAACGCCTTCGAGGATCGTCCGCCGCTCCGCAGCACTCTGCTTTCCCGTCAGCAGCTCGACCTTGAGCCCGGCTTTCTCCGCCCAGGGCTCGAGCGTCCGAAAGTGCTGGGCGGCCAGCAGTTCGGTCGGTGACATCAGCGCCGACTGCGCGCCGCTCTCGGCCATCATCGCCATTGCCATCAGCGCGACCACGGTCTTGCCCGACCCTACGTCGCCCTGGAGCAGCCGCGACATGCGGGTTGGCGCCGCCAGGTCGTCGCGGATTTGCTGGATGGCGTAGCGCTGCCCATCGGTCAGCGGGAAGGGCAGGGCCGCCTCGACCCGCGCCGTCACCTCGCCGTTGAAGCTGCGGGCGATGCCGCGCGCCGCGACCAGCGTCGAGCGAACGATCAGCAGCGCCAGCTGTCCCGCGAGGTATTCGTCATAGGCAAGCCGCATGCGCGCCGGTCCCCAGAGCTCACTGTCCGAGGGTTCGGCCGGGGCGTGCACCGCATGCATCGCGGCGCGGAAGCTCGGCCAGCGGAACTGCTCCATCCGCTCCTCCCCGATCCACTCCGGCAACTCGGGCAGGGCGCCCAGCACCTCGCGCATCAGTTTGTTGAGCGCCTTGACCGTCAGTCCATGCGTCAGGGGATAGACCGGCTCGACCAGGGGCATCGAGGCGAATTCCTCGACCGGGATCACATAGTCCGGATGCGTGATCTGCTTCATGCCGTTGAAAAAGCCGATCGTGCCGGCGACGTAGCGTTCCTCGCCGACCGGCAGCAGCTTTTCCACCCAGCCGCCGGTGGCCCGGAAATACACGAGCTGGATCTCGCCGCTCTCGTCGTGCGCGAACACCCGGTGTGGCCGCGTCGGCATGTTGCGCGGCGCCGGCTCGTGCCGGTCGACGTGCAGTCTGAGCGTCGCCTGGTGTCCGACGAAGGTCCGCGCCACGCCGTCCATCTTGCGCCGATCGATCGTCCCGACCGGCATGTGCATCAACAGGTCGAGCGCAATCGCATCCTGCCCTTCGCCGCCGAAGAAGCGGTTGAGCAGCGCGCCCAGCTGCGGACCCACGCCCTTGAACGAGCGCAGGGAGCGGAACAGCGGATCGAGGGCAGGCGGACGCGGCATGGATTCTCCGGTGCGACCCTATTCACTTTCGCCGGAAGGGGATACATAGCGGGAACATTCCCGAGACGACCCCGATCATGGCTCCCCAAAACGACGCCGGTGAAGATTTGCCTTTGCGCCGCCGCCGCCTGCGCTATCGCGCCTGGCACCGCGGCACGCGCGAGATGGACCTCGTGCTCGGCCCCTTCGCCGATGCACATGTCGAGGGCTATGGCGCCGCGGAACTGGACCGGCTCGAAGCCCTTATGGATGAGCAGGACACCGACCTGCTGAAATGGGTAATCGGCCAGGAGCCGCCGCCGGCCGATGCCGATACCCCACTCCTCCGCACCATAATCGCCTTCCGCCTCAAGACCGCATGACCGACCAGCCTCTCCCGACCCGAACCATCGTCAACGTCCCCGACGGCATGCAGCCGACGGTGCTGACACGCCTCGTCGAGGAGCGGCTCAAGACCGCGCCCGAGGCCACCGTCGCAGCCGTGTTCGTCGCGCGCGACGGCCGCCGCCTGCAGCGCATGGAAGACGTGCTGCGTGCCATGATGCCGGGGCACACGATCCTTACGCTGCCGGCTTGGGACTGCCTGCCGTATGACCGCGTCTCGCCCAACGGCGTCACCATTGCCGCCCGGATGACGACGCTCGCGGCGCTGACCGATCCGGCCTCCCGCGGGCTCATCGTGCTCACCGCCGTCAACGCGCTGATCCAGAAGCTGCCGCCGCGCGATACCGTCGCCGGCATGAGCTTTGCCGCGAAAGCCGGGCAGGTGGTCGACAGCGAAAAGCTGATCCAGTGGGCCGCGCTCAACGGCTATCTGCGCGTCCCGACCGTGCGCGAGACCGGCGAATACGCGGTGCGTGGCGGCCTCGTCGATCTCTTCCCGGCCAGCATGGAAACGCCGCTGCGGTTCGACTTCTTCGGCCGCCAGCTCGAATCGATCCGCACCTTCGATGCCGGCACCCAGCGCACCACCGGCAACCTGGCCTCGATCGCGCTGGCGCCGATGAGCGAGGTGCTGCTCAACGACGAGACGATCAAGCGCTTCCGGGCCCGCTACACCACGGCATTCGGCGGCAACACCGTCGACGATCCGCTCTACGGGGCCATCAGCGCCGGCCAGCGTTATCCGGGCCTCGAGCACTGGCTCGCCTTCTACTACGACCACCTCGACCGGCTCGCCGACTACACGGGAGACGCGCCGATGGTGTTCGATGACCAGGCCCGCGAGGCGTTCGCCGACCGCCAGGCGCAGGTCAAGGACTACTACGAGGCGCGCGAAAATGCTCGCCACGACAAGAAGCTGCAGACCGCCGGTGCGCCCTATAACCCTGTTCCACCAGAACAGCTCTATGAGGTGGACGGGCATCCCTACCGCCTGGGCAGCGCACCCGCAATCCAGCTCAGCGCCTTCGCCCATCCCGACGAAACGCGCACCGAGGATGCCGGCGGCCGCATCGGCCACAACTTTGCCGCCGAGCGGCAGGCCGCCGACGTCAATCTGTTCGAGGCCGTCGTCAATCGCCTCAAGGCCGACAGCAAGAAGCAGCGCCATACCGTCATTGCCTGCTGGACCGACGGGTCGCGCGACCGCATGGGCCAGTTGCTGCAGGATCATGGCCTGCGTCATCCGCGCCTGGCGGAGAACTGGCAGGATGCCGTTACCACGTCGCCCGCCGTCAGCGCGCTGGTGGTGCTGCCGCTCGAAAGCGGCTTCGAGACCGACGACCTCGTGGTCCTCTCCGAGCAGGACATCCTCGGCGAACGGCTGCTGCGGCCGCAGCGGCGCAAGAAGGCATCGGACGCGCTCACCGAAGCGACCAGCCTCGCCGCCGGCGACCTCGTCGTCCACGTCGATCACGGTATCGGCCGCTTCCTCGGCCTGAAACAGATCGAGGCGATGGGCGCCCCGCACGACTGCGTCGAAATTCAATATGCAGGCGACACCAAGCTTTATCTGCCGGTCGAGAACATCGAGCTCCTCAGCCGCTACGGCTCGGACACCGCCGACGTCGAGCTCGACAAGCTCGGCGGCGTCGCCTGGCAGGCCAAGAAAGCCAAGCTCAAGAAGCGCATCCGCGACATGGCGGAGCAGCTGATCAAGATCGCCGCACAGCGCCTCCTGGTGAAGGCCGAGCCGGTCGACATCAACTCCGGCGCCTATGACGAGTTCGCCGCCCGCTTCCCCTACGAAGAGACGGAAGACCAGCTCAACGCCATCACCGCGGTGTTCGACGACATCACCACCGGCAAGGTCATGGATCGCCTCGTCTGCGGCGATGTCGGCTTCGGCAAGACCGAGGTCGCCTTGCGCGCCGCCTTCGCCGTTGCGATGTCGGGCAAGCAGGTGGCCGTGGTCGTTCCGACGACGCTGCTATCACGCCAGCACTTCCGCACCTTCAAGGAGCGCTTCGCCGGCCTGCCGGTAAGGGTCGCACAGGCGAGCCGCCTGGTCTCCGCCGCCGAGCTCAAGGAGACCAAGGAGGGCATCGCCAGCGGCCAGGTCGACATCGTCGTCGGCACGCATGCGCTGTTGGGCAAGGCGATCAACTTCAAGAACCTCGGCCTGCTCATCATCGACGAGGAGCAGCATTTCGGCGTCGCCCACAAGGAGCGGCTCAAGGAGCTGCGCGGCAACATCCATGTCCTGACGCTGACGGCGACGCCCATTCCGCGCACGCTGCAGCTGGCGCTGACCGGCGTCCGCGATCTGTCGCTGCTCGCGACGCCGCCGGTCGACCGCCTCGCCATCCGCACCTTCATCTCGCCCTTCGATCCGATCTCGATCCGCGAGGCGCTATTGCGCGAAAAGTATCGCGGCGGGCAGGCGTTCTACGTCGTGCCGCGGATCAAGGACCAGCCCGACATCGCCGAATTCCTGCGCGAGCAGGTGCCGGAGGTCTCGTTCGTCGTCGCCAACGGCCAGATGGCGGCCGGCGAGCTCGACGACATCATGAACAACTTCTACGACGGCAAATTCGACGTGCTGCTGGCGACCACCATCGTCGAATCCGGCCTCGATATCCCCAACGCCAATACGCTGGTGGTGCATCACGCGGACCACTTCGGCCTCGCGCAGCTCTACCAGATCCGCGGCCGCATCGGCCGATCCAAGCAGCGCGCCTATGCGCTCTTCACGGTTCCGCCGCAGCGCAAGCTCACCGACACGGCGGAACGCCGGCTCAACGTGCTGCAGTCGCTCGAGAGCCTGGGCGCAGGCTTCCAGCTTGCGAGCCATGATCTCGATATCCGCGGCGCCGGCAATCTGCTGGGCGAGGAGCAGTCGGGCCACATCAAGGAGGTTGGCTTCGAGCTCTACCAGGCGATGCTCGAAGAGGCCGTCGCCTCGCTCAAGGACGGGTCCGAGGACTACGTCGAGAGCGAAGAGTGGAGCCCGCAGATTTCGCTGGGCATGCCCGTGATGATCCCCGAGCACTACGTGCCCGACCTGCAGGTGCGCATGCAGCTCTATCGCCAGCTGGGAGACCTCAAGGACGCCGGCGAGATCGATCGCGCCGGCGCCGAGCTGATCGACCGCTTCGGTCCGCTCCCCGACGAGGTCGAGGCGCTGCTCAAGGTGATTCTGGTCAAGGCGCTGTGCCGGGCGGCCAATGTCGAAAAGGTCGAGGCCGGCCCCAAGGGCGCGGTCGTCACGCTCCGGCATAACGAATTCCCCAACCCCGCAGGCCTGGTGAAGATGGTCTCCGATCCGGGCATGGCGGTTCGCCTCAAGCCCGATCAGAAGCTGGTGTTCGCGCGCGACTGGCCCAATGCCGCCTCGCGCCTCAAGGGAACGGCTGCAATCCTAAGCCGCATGGCCAAGCTCGCGGAGAATGTTGCGGCCTGAGATCGCCTGAATTTGCCCGCGCGAGGTCAAATTGATGCCGGGAATCTCCGGCATCTTCGCATCATTGAACAACAGCGAACCGTCCCAATGCAGCCGGGCAACAGCTGCCGGAGAAACATTTGGAAAGCCTGTCCGGTCATGTTATTGCCCGAATTCGTCCATTGAAGGGCACCAACTGCAAGGCGGCCCCAAGAACCGCCGGATCGCTCGGGAACCCCAAGGAATATCGATGACTGTGAAATCGCTTCTTGCTGCCGGCATGACCTTTGCCGCGCTGACGCTGCCTCTCGGGCCGGCTTTCGCGCAGGACGCCTCGAGCTCCCAGCAGGCAGCTCCGGCCGCCTCGTCCGCTCCGGCGTCGCAGTCCGCCGGCGGCAACCAGGCCCAGGGCACGCCGCAGAACTGGCTCAAGATTTGCGATCCGGCCAAGAACGGCCAGAAGGTCTGCATCATGCGGCAGGTCGTGGTGACCCAGAACAACCAGTTCCTGGGCTCGTTCCTGCTGCGCGACGACCCGACCCAGGACAGCCGCCTGCTTGCGGTCGCCGCCGTTCCCCTCGGCGTGCTCCTCCCGTTCGGCGTGACCTGGCAGATCGATGGCGGCAAGCCGATCCGCGTGCCCTACATGCTGTGCGATCCGCAGTCCTGCGCCACCCAGCTCGTCGTCAACGAGGCCTACGTCAACAGCCTCAAGAAGGGCACCAAGCTGACCCTCACCGCCAAGAACCGCAAGAACGAGGACCTGGTGATCAACATCAACCTCCAGGGCTTCACCGGCGTCTACGACGGCGACGCGGCACTCACCTACGACGAGTTCACCAAGAACTCCTCCGGCGAAGCCGCACTCGAAAAGATTCTCGCCGACCGCGCCGAGCAGGCGCGCCAGAAGCTCTCCGGTGACAGCTCCTCGAGCGCCCAGCCGAGCTCGTCGGCCCCGGCGAAGTAAGTCGGCAAATTCCGGCAAAGTTTATGGGGCGTCCTTGCGGCGCCCCGTTTCGTTTCAGCGCATCCCCATGCCGACGTCGAAGGCCGACTTGCGCAGCGGCGGCAGCAGCTTGAGCGCCCACAGGGCGCCGGCGCGTGTCGCCTGGACCGGCAGGAAATCGCTGAGCAGCGAACGGAAGAGGGCATCGACGACAGTTCCGGTTCGCGCCAGGTCTCCGGCGCGGCGGCGCGCATAGTCCGCGCTGATTGCCTGCGGGGAGCCGCCGTTCGCCAAAGCCGCAGACAGATCAGCCACGTCGCGCAGCCCCAGGTTCAACCCTTGTGCTCCGATAGGCGGGAACGCATGCGCGGCTTCCCCGACCAGCATCACGCCGTCCTTGCCGGCCGTATCGACGCTCAGCGTCGACAGCAGGAACACATGCGCCGGCGTGAGCAATTCGACAGCGCCGAACAAGCGCTGCGACTTCTCGCGGAACAGCGCCGCAAGTCCGTCCTTGCCGCGCTCCTGCGCCGCCTTCAGCGTGTCGCGCTCGTCGATCCAGACCAGGTTGGCGCGGTTGCCTCCCGCTGGCACCAGCGTGAACGGCCCGTTCTCGTAGTGGAACTCGATCGAGGCTCCGCCGATCGGCCGCTCGAGACCGAGGTCGCAGACGAGCGCTGCCTGGGTGAAGCCGTTCTCGCGCGCCCGGAACCCGGCCGACTCCCGTACCCGCGATTTCTTGCCGTCGGCGCCGACGACCAGGTCGGCCATGAGCACGGCGCCGTTGGCCAGCCGCAGCGTGAATCCATCGGCGCCGATCTCGAGATCGTCGAGTGTCGTCTCGATCGTCGCGAGGTTCGTAAGCCCCGCCCGCGCGGCCTCGAAACTCTCGGCCAGCTTCACGTTCGGCAGGTTCCATCCGAACGCCGGCAGGTCGAATTCGGCGCTCTCGAACAGTGTCTCCGGCGCCCGGATCAGCCGCCGCGTCGCATCGATGATGCGGATCTGCTTCAGCGGCTGCCCGATCGCCGCCGGATCAGGCACCAGCCCGGCCGTCTCGAGATACTCGACCGCGGGCAGCATCAGCGCGGACGTCCGCCGGTCCGGCGGTCCCTTCGGCACGAGATGCGTGGTCGAAAGCCCGGCGCGGGCCACCTCAACGGCCGCCGCGAGTCCCGTGAGCCCGCCGCCGACGACGACCGCGTTCTTGCCTGCTATTTTGCCAGTGCCAGTCGTTTTTCGCGTCCGCTCGGAATGATCACCGAGCCTCCATACGACCCGACGAAGAGCGCAAGCAAGTAGATCACGAGGTACTGCGGCCAGAAGGCGATGTTGGCGATCGCCGGTCCGGGGCAGATGCCCGACATGCCCCAGCCGATGCCGAACAGCGCCGCACCCACGACGAGCGGCGTATCGATCCTCTTGAACTCGGGTTCGTGGAAATTGTTGGCGAACACCGGCTTTTGGGTGCGACGCCCCAGCCGCACGGCGACGAACATCACCACCACCGCCGGCACCATCACGAAGGCGAGGCTCGGGTCCCAGCCGCCCGACGGAATGGCGGTGAAGTCGAGGAAGCGCAGCACCTTGAGCGGATTGACCATGCCCGAGATGTAGAGCCCGGCGCCGAAGATCACGCCGGCGACCGCCGAGGTCGCGAGATAGGGGAGGGAGATCGGCTTGGCCATCACACGATCCCCGTCAGCGTTACGGTGATGATCGCGACCACGAAGAACACCCCGACCGCCACGAACGAGCGCGTGCTGAGCCGCGCCAGCCCGCAGACGCCGTGGCCGGACGTGCAGCCGTTGCCGATCTTGGTGCCCAGGCCAGTCAGCACGCCCGAGATCGCGATCCACACCGTCGTCCCACCCGCGAACCAGGCCGGGGCCGGAACGAGGCTCTCTGGCCGGTTGCCCAGTTGCGGCAGGAGATCAGCGGCGACGAACGTGCCCCCCACCAGCGCCACGAGAAACACCAGCCGCCACACCACTGTCTGCGCCGGCGGCAGCAACTGCCCGAAGATGCCCGAAATGCCGGCGATGCGCCCATTGCCCAGCCACAGGATGGCTGCGGAAAGACCGATCAGCAGCCCGCCGATGGTCGCGGGGATCGGGGTGAAACTGTCCATTTCGGACTCCTTCGAAACTCCCTCGATTTTATCACCGGGGGACTCCGCCAAACAGCGGCAGACAAAGGCGTTTTTTCCATCCTGGGGACGTATCGGACAAAGGAAATGTAGGAACTGCGGCCCCGGCAATACTTCCAACCGGCGGCACCGATCCCTAGATTGCCGCAACACCCCATGCGGAGACGCCGATGTTCGACCTTCTGCTCGATCCGAGCACCTGGATTGCCTTTGCGACCCTGACCGTGATGGAGGTGGTCCTCGGCGTCGACAACGTCATCTTCATCTCGGTGCTGGTCAGCAAGCTGCCCAAGGAGCAGGCGGACCGCGCCCGCACCATCGGGCTCAGCCTCGCGCTGATCTTCCGCATCCTTCTGCTGCTCGCCCTCAGCGCCATCATTGCGCTGCAGACGCCGGTGTTCACCGCCTTCGGCCACGGCTTCTCCTGGCGCGATATCATCCTCGCCGCCGGCGGCCTGTTCCTCATCTACAAGGCGGTGCACGAGATGCATGCCGAGATCGAGGAGCCGCACGCCCCCACGCTCGAAAAGCAGGCCCGCGCCATGCTCTCGGGCATCGTGGCCCAGATCATCCTGCTCGACCTGGTGTTCTCGATCGACTCGATCGTCACCGCCATCGGCATGGCGCAGCACGTCGAGGTGATGATCGCCGCGGTCATCGTCGCGGTGGCGCTGATGTTCGTCGCCTCGGGCCCGATCTCCGGTTTCGTCGCCAGGCACCCGACCACCAAGATGCTGGCGCTCGCCTTCTTGCTGCTGATCGGCGTGTCGCTCGTCGCCGACGGCGTCGGCTTCCACATCGACAAGGGCTACATCTACGCCGCCATGGGCTTTGCCGTGCTGGTCGAGGCCATCAACATCGTCAGCAAGCAGCGGCGGCTCGCGGCGGCGAGCGACGGGGCAGCACTCAAGCCCGTTCGCGCGGCAGCAACCGGCGCGGTGCCGGTCGAAACCATCACCGAGCCCGGAGCCAAGCCGCCCCGCCCGCGTTCCAATGCGACCGGCCGGGCGCAGTCGCGACCGAAATCCGCACCCCGGAAGAAGTCATGAGCAAAGCCATTTTCGTCCGCAGCCTGGGCGGCCCCGAGGTCCTGTCCTGGGAGGACCGCGAACTCGATCCACCCGGTCCCGGAGAGCTCCGGGTGCGGAACGGCGCCATCGGCATCAACTTCGTCGACGTCTATCAGCGCACCGGCGCCTACAAGCTGCCACTGCCCTTCGTCGCCGGAAACGAAGGCGCCGGTGAGGTCGTGGAAGTCGGCCCCGGCGTGACCGATTTCAACGTCGGCGATCATGTCGGCTACACTGGCCCGGTCGGTGCCTATGCCGAGGAACGTCTCCTCCCCGCTTCGCGGGCCGTGAAGCTGCCCGACGGCATCAGCGACGACACCGCCGCCGGGATCCTGCTCAAGGGCGGCACCGCCCAGTACCTGCTGTTCCAGACCTTTCCGGTGAAGGCCGGTCAGACCATCCTCGTCCACGCCGCGGCCGGCGGGGTCGGCTCGATCCTCACGCAATGGGCGACGGCGCTCGGAGTCCGCGTCCTGGCCACTGCCGGCACCGACGAAAAGGTCGCGATGGCCAAGGCGTCCGGCGCCGCCGTCGCCATCAACTACAGCACCACCGATTGGGTGAAGGCGGTGCGCGAGGCCACCGGCGGCACGGGCGTCGATGCAGTGTACGACGGTGTCGGCAAAGCCACCTTCGAAGGCTCGCTCGATTGCCTGCGGCCGCGCGGCATGATGGTGAGCTACGGCAGCGCCTCGGGCTACGTCACGATCCCCAATCTCGGCATCCTCGCGACCAAAGGGTCGCTCTATGTGACGCGTCCGACGATGGGGAGCTACCACGCCACGACCGAAGAGTTCCGCGACGGCATGAACGCCGTGTTCGACGCCGTTCGTACGGGCAAGTTCAAGGTGGAGATCGGCCGGCGTTGGCCGCTCGCACAAGCTGCGACCGCCCACCGCGCGCTCGAGGCCCGCAAGACCACCGGCTCGCTGCTGCTGATCCCGTGAAGGTGGGCGCACCCTTTGCGCCTTCGGCTGGCCCGCCACCCCAAGCTCGTCAGCGCGCAGCAGGATGGCGGGCAGGGAGGGATTCGAACCCCCGGAACGCTTGCGCGTTCGCCGGTTTTCAAGACCGGAGCAATCGACCGCTCTGCCACCTGCCCGTCGGCTGTCCTCTAGCGGCGAGGCCGCGCCAAGTCCAGTTGGGTGGCTGCGCCGGCAACTTGCAAATTTCATATCGCCGGTTGCGCTCGTCGCGCTAAAACTCCCGGGCGACCGCAGTCTGGGGGATTTGATGTCGATGGGTCCGGGGCATGCCGCGCTCGGCATGTACAGTCGCTTTCGCCGGCTCCGCGCTGCAATTGCCGCGCTGGTCGGGATCGTCATCGTCAGCGCCGCCGGCGTTGCGGTCGCGGACGAGGTGCACCGGGTGCCCGATAGCGGCAACCTCGTCGATTTCCGCGGACAGGATGGCGCCGTTGGGACCTTCCGCGTCACCGGGTCCACCGATGGCCGCATCTACGGCACTGACATCTACACCGACGATTCCGATGTCGGAACGGCCGCGGTACACGCTGGCGTGGTCGCGCCTGGCGAGGTCAGGAACCTGCGCATCGAAATCCTCGCCGGCAGGGCCGGCTACCGGGGCAGCGCCCGGCATGGCATCGTCTCCGAGAGCTACGGGCACTGGCTGGGCAGCTACGAATTCCTCGACAAGCCAGAACCGCCGCGGCCGGGCCGTATCTTGCCCGATCCCGGCAACCTCGAAGGCTTTCGCGACCAGGTGGGACAGACACTGAGCTTCGACGTCATCGGCAGCACCGATGGCTCAATCTATGGCGATGGCATCTACACCGACGATTCCAAGCTCTCGACCGCTGCGGTGCACGCCGGATTGCTCGCGCCGGGTCAGGAAGGCGTGGTGGCCGTCACCATCATGCCCGGCCAGCAGCATTATGTTGCCGCCCGGCGCCACAACATCGACTCGCGCGATTTCGGCACCTGGCAGGGGAGCTACAGCTTTGCCGGCTCGCAACCGACTCAGCCGGACAATGGCCCGGTCGGCGACCAGGTTCTGCCGGACCCCGGAACCATGACTGACTACCGGGGCGACAACGGCCAAGTGTTCAAGTTCCGGGTCATCGGCAACGCCAGCGGCTCCGTCTTCGGCGACGGCATCTATACCGACGATACGCGCGTTGCCACGGCGGCGGTTCATGCCGGCGTGCTCCGCGACGGCGAAGAGGGCATCGTCGCGGTCAAAGTCCTGCCGGGACAGGACTCCTACAGCGCCGCGACGCGAAATGGGATAACGTCTGCAAACTATGGAGCATGGGCCGGCAGCTACGAGTTTGTCACCGCCAACTGAACGCATCGACCTGCCGGTCCCAACTCTGCTGCCGCTCGGCGATCGCGCGTTGCTGATCCGCTTCTCCACTGAGCTGTCGGACCACGCCAACCGCGCCACCATTGCGTTCGCACGCCAGCTCGAGGCCGATAGCCCGGAGGGTATCGCCGAGATCGCCCCGGGGCTGGTATCTGTTCTTCTGCGCCTCGCGGACGGCGCTGATTTTGTCCGCCTCCGTGGTGAATTGATGCTGCGGATCGGCGAAACCGTCGATGCAGCGCCGGGTGTAGAGCACGACGTTGCGGTTCGCTTCGATGGCGCCGATCTCGATGAGGTCGCCGGCCTCGCCGGCCTGCACCCCCGAGAGTTTATCGCGCGTCACAATCGCCGGCCGCTGCGTGTCCTTGCGACGGGCTTCGCCCCAGGATTCGTCTATTGCGGCTTCCATGCGGCGGACCTGATGCTGCCGCGCCGCGAATCCGTCCGCCCGATGGTGCCCGCCGGAACGGTACTCTTCGCCGCGGGACAGACAGCGATCTCCGCTACGCCCATCCGCACCGGCTGGCATGTCATCGGGCAAACCACGTTCCAGAATTTTGACCTGGAAGCGACACCACCGACCCGGCTCAGCCCCGGCGATCTCGTCCGATTTACGGAGGCGGCGTGAGCGCTATTGCCATCACGCGTGCCGGGCCGCTCACGACGCTGCAGGACGCCGGCCGCTTCGGCCATCTGGCGGACGGCATCAGCGCGTCCGGCCCGATGGACCAGCGCGCTTTTCATGAGGCCGGAGCCTTGCTCGCGAGGGTCGCGTCCACCGGGATCGAGTTTACCTCGGCTGGCCTGGCTTTTACGACCGAGGGGCCGTTGCGTGTCGGCTGTGCCGGCGGCCAGTTCCGCGTCAGCGTCAACGGAAATCCTCGCGAATGGCCGGCCCGTCTTGGTCTCAACGAGAGCGACGTCGTCGAGATCAGGCCCGGACCGGCCGGCAACTATGGCTATCTCCGCTTCAACCTCGACTGCGACATCCCCACGGTCCTTGGCAGCCGATCCACCAATCTTGCGGTCGGTCTGGGCGGCTGGAAGGGCAGGGCATTGCGCGCCGGCGACCGGCTGACGTTCGGAGCCGAAGCGGCCGCCACGGAGGCTGCCCCGCCACCCCCGCCGCCCGACGGCCCCATCCGGATCCTGTGGGGCCTGCATGCCGACCTGTTCGATGCCGCCGCGCGCTCCGCTTTTGCTCGCAGCGGCTTCGTGGTCTCGCCGAGTCTCGACCGTATGGGGGTGCGCCTCCTCGATCCGGCCGGCGTCTTCCGCACGCAGCGGCGCCTGAACCTCGTCTCCGATGCCATTGTACCCGGCGATATCCAGATTCTTGGCGACGGCACCCCGGCCGTGCTGATGCGCGATCACCAGCCGACCGGTGGCTACCCGCGCATCGCCACCATCGTCAGCGCCGATCTCGATCGCTTCGCGCAATTGCGGCCCGGTACCGAAGTCCGGTTCCAGCCGGTGAGCCTGGAACACGCCCGATGAGCCGAAGCCTCGACCTCAATGCCGATCTCGGCGAGGGCGTCGGTGACGACGAGGCGATGCTGGACGTCGTATCGTCGGCCAGTATCGCCTGTGGCGGCCATGCCGGCGATGAAACCAGCATGCGCGCGGCCCTGCGTGCCGCAAAGGCGCGGGGCGTGGTGGTGGGCGCGCATCCGGGTTTCCCCGATCGCGCGAATTTCGGCCGCTCGCGGATGATCCTGCCGCCCGAGGAGCTCGACGCGGCGATCCGCGAACAGGTCCGTACCCTGGTCGAGCTCGGTGAAGAGGAGGGCTGGCCCGTCCGCTACGTCAAGCTGCACGGCGCGCTTGCCAACATGGCGGCGGAGGAACCGGCCATCGCCGCACTCTGCTTTGCCGCGTGCGAAGGGCTCGTCAAAGGCGGCATCGCCGTGCTCGCCATCGACAATTCCGCCCAGGCGGAGATGGCCGAAGGCCTCGGCTTCCGCACCATCCGCGAGGCCTATGCCGACCGCGCCTATCAGCCGGACGGCCTGCTCGTGCCGCGCGCGCTGCCGGGCAGTGTCCTGCATGATCCCCGTGTCATCGCCGAGCGCGCCGTCCGCCTCGCCCAGCACGGCGAAATCGTCGCCGTCGACGGCGGCAGCATCACGACCACGGCGCGCTCGCTCTGCATCCACGGCGACACGCCGGACGCGGTGGCGATCGCCCGGGCGGTCAGGTCTGCTTTGTCCGGAGCAGGGGTTGAGGTCAGGCCGGCAGTGTGAAATAGCGCCGCCATCGGCAGCAACGGCAGGTGGCGGCATGACGGCTCAGATCATCGACGGCAAGACCTACGCGGCGGGGTTGCGCGAACGCATTGCTGCGCATGTCGCCCGGCTCAAGGCCGAGAACGGCGTCATTCCGGGCCTTGCGGTGGTGATTGTCGGGCACGACCCGGCGAGCGAGATCTACGTCGCCAACAAGGCCAAGCAGACCGTCGAAGTCGGCATGCACTCGGAGAAATACGAGCTGCCTGAGGAGACACCGGAGGCCGAGGTGCTGGCGCTCGTCCAGCGGCTCAATGCCGATCCGCACATTCACGGCATCCTGGTGCAGCTGCCGCTGCCCAGGCACATCGATCCGGTAAAGGTGATCCTCACCATCTCGCCCGACAAGGACGTCGACTGTTTTACCCCAGCGAGCGTGGGCAAGGTGCAGATCGGCCTGCCGGGCCCGGTCAGCTGCACGCCGCTCGGCTGCCTGATGCTGCTGCGCGATTTCGTCGGCAACCTTGCCGGCCGGCACGCCGTGATCGTCGGCCGCTCCAACCTCGTCGGCAAGCCGATGGCGCAGCTGCGGCTGCGTGAGAACTGCACCGTCACCGTAGCGCACTCGCGCACCGCGGACCTGCCCGGCATCGTGCGGCAGGCCGACATCGTCGTCGCCGCAGTCGGCCGCCCGCTGCTGATCAAGGGCGACTGGATCAAGCCGGGCGCTGCAGTCATCGACGTCGGGATAAACCGCATCCCGGCGCCGGAAAAGGGCGAGGGCAAGACCCGCACCGTCGGCGACGTCGACTACGCCGCGGCGCTCCCCGTCGCCGGCTGGATCACCCCGGTGCCGGGCGGCGTAGGGCCCATGACCATCGCCTGCCTCCTCGCCAACACCGTGACGACCGCGAGCCTGATCCACGGTCTCGCCCCGCCCCGCGACCTCACGCCGTGATTTTGCTGCCTGCCGCCGCGTAAGCGGTTTCGCAACACAGTTCCTGCATAACGTACGTCACCGGCCCAGGACGGGCCAGAGGGGCGTCATTTGGCCGTTTCGCTGGCCGCTATCGATCTGAGCGCGAGCCAGGGCGCCGCGGTCCTTGGCCTGCTGGAGCGCGCCGGTGTGCCGCCGCTGCCGGGCTTCTACAAGCTCCTTTACGATTATGTCTCGGGCGTCGGCGGGCTGATGTCCGAGCGCGTCGGCGACATCCTGGAGGAGGGGGAGGGGGCTCACGAAAAGCTCTACGCCGAGTTCATCGCCCCCTACGAGAACAAGGAAGCCTTCGACCGCGCCCTCGCCCGCATCACCTCGCGCCTGAGGACGCTGGAACTGCTGATCGGCGAGAGCGCCGTCGCCGCCGAGCAGCAGGCGGCCTCGCTGCATCGCGCCAGCCTCGAGTTCGAGCGCGAGCGGCTCGATCCGATGCTGCTGCGCGACTGGATCGTCCGGCTCGAGGCCGCCAACCGCACGCTGCGTCGCGCCAACAACAAGCTCCAGGAGGAGCTTCGGGACGCCGCTGTCGAGCTCGAAGCCACCCGCACCGATCTTGAGGCCTCCCGCGAAAGCTCTAAGCGCGACGCCCTGACCGGCCTCGCCAACCGGGCCGGCCTCGATTTCGCCTTCCGCCGGCTGATCGACACCATGGGCAGCCACGGCACCTCGCTCAGCTGTGCCGTCGTCGACATCGACCACTTCAAGGCCCTCAACGACACCTACGGCCATCCGGCAGGCGACACGGTGCTGCGCATCGTCACCCGGGCGCTGCAGTCCTCGGTGCGTTCGGCCGATATCGTCGGCCGTTCGGGCGGCGACGAGTTCATCGTCATCCTGCCCGGCGCCGATCTTTCCGCCGCTCACACCATCGGCGACAACATTCGCGCGGCGATCGCGGCAAGCGACGTGCAGGCGGCGCTCGGACCCGACACGCTCGGCGGCATCACCGGCTCCGTGGGGGTCGCGCAATACCGGCCGGGCGACACCGCCAAGGCGCTGATCGACCGCGCCGACCAGTGCCTCTACCGAGCCAAGCAGAACGGCCGCAACCGCGTCGAAAGCGTCAGCGACCCCACTGCCCACTACTTCCACACATAGGCCGGGTTGCCCGGTGGCGGGGTGAGCTCCGGTGCAAAGCCGTCGAGCACATCGACCGACAGCATCTGCATCTCGACCCCGCGCCATTTGACCGGCAGGGACGGCAGGTCCGTCAGCGTTGCTCCGGCCACCACCGGCGTCGGCGGCCCCTGGTGCACGTACAGCGCCCGGCCGGCAAACAGACCCGGGTCGCGTGGCACGAAGTCGAGGAATCGTGCCCGCTCGTTCACCTGCAGCACCGGAATGTCTTTGCCGATATGCCACTCGAGATCGGCATAGGTGCGGTAGTCGCTGGTCGCGATCCAGGTCGCGCCGTTGGCCTTCGCCTCGGCCAACACCGCCTGCGCTATGTCGCCAAAGCCCGCGTCCTGCCCGATGGGGTCGCCTTTGCCGCCCCAGACGGAGTTGTCCCACAGCACGTGGTAGAACAACGCTCCGTTGACGGACAATCCCGGGACGCCGATCAGCACCAGGAGTGCCGCGATCCGCAGCCGCGCCGCGCCCCACGGCAGGGCGTTCGCCAGGGCAAGGATACCGATGGGCCACACGAACCAGGCCCACGACTGGTTGATCAGCAAGGTGAACGACCGCCAGAACAGGAAGAGGATCGGCCCCAGGAACGCTGCGCCGATCATCAGGTCGTAGGCGCCCGAGCGACCGCGCACGTAGGCGATCGGCGCGTCGATGCCGGCGACCAGTGCCCCGAGCAACAGCAACGGCCCGACGAACAGCGCCTCGTACATCAGGAAGCGTACCGCACCACCGAGGCGCGCCGGATCGCCGCTGCCCAGCCGCACGCTTTGATACGCGAACGACGCCCAGCCATGCTGCGCGTTCCAGATCAGCACCGGCGAGAACAGCAGCAAGGCAAGCCCGATTGCCGCATAGGGCCACGGGGTCTTGAGCCACCGCCGCTGCAACAGCAGATACAGGAGCAAGGCGGGGGCGATGAGAAGGACGATGTATTTGCTGAGGAGCGCCAGTCCGCCCGCTACGCCGACCAGCAGCCACCAGCGCGCGTCGCCGGTCTCGTCGAGCCGGTACATGGCCCAGAGGATCAGGCTGGTGAACAGCAGCAGCGCGACGCTGGGCTCGATCACAATGGTAAAGAAACCGTAATTGAGCGTGCACTCCATCGCGAACACCGCCAGCAGAGCGGCATTCCAGCTGCGGGTGCGGCGGCGCGCGATATCCGCGAGCATCAGCTCGATCAGCGGCAGCGCAAGGATTTGCGCGAAGCGGGCCCCGAGGGGCGTATCGCCGAAGAACAGTTCACCGAACCGCTCGAACCAAGCGACCATCGGTGGCTGGTCGAGGAAGCTCAGCGGCGCCTGCTGCGACCAGGTCCAGTAGTAGGCTTCGTCTGACCTGAGATCGAGCGTCGCCGCTGTCATCAGCCGCAGGACCGTGAAGACCACAACGACGAGCAAAGTGACAATGAGGAAGACACTTGACGGCGGCGCCGTGCGCCCGGCGGTCAAATGACCCTCGACAGATGGAAGCTGCGCAGCACCGTGTGGTCCCGCAGTCCGAACGCCGGCACTACTCCAGCCTCGAGCCGCGCGATGACCGGCTGCGGGTCCTTGAGCGCCGAGGCATCGACCACCACAGCGGTGAGCGGCCACTGCTCGGCCCGCGCTGTCTGCAGCAGGTCGAACAGCATGGCCCGGATGTCGCCCCGCGCTGCACAAGCGACACACTCTTCGCCGGCGAGATGCTCATGCAGCCCCGGCTCGAGGTGCAGGACCTTGGCGCCGGGATCGGCAAATTTCCCCGCGCCCGCCGTCGTCACCACCGTGACCGGGATCGACGATGACGCTTTGTCGAAGGGTGTCGTCACGACCCGGTCTTCTCGCTCACCGGCGTGTAGTTGAGCACCGACCCCAGCCAGCGTTCGACCTCGCGCACCGCCATGCCCTTGCGCCGGGCATAATCTTCGACCTGGTCGCGCTCGACCTTGGCGACACCGAAGTAGCGCGCATCGGGGTGGCTGAAATAGAGCCCAGAAACGGAAGAGCCGGGCCACATCGAATAGCCCTCGGTGAGCTCCAC
>JBQCIY010000216.1:0-3614 GCA_051953275.1 Devosia sp.
GACGCCGACGCCAAGCCGCAGGAAAAATTCCGCGTCGCGCGGGTCAGCGGAGACGCTGTCGCATGATGGAGCGGAGCTGGATGGCGCCGCTTGGACTCCATATCGAGCCGGCGCAGCCCCGCGACGCCGACGCGGTGGCCAAGCTCCATGCCTCGAGCTTTTATCGCGGCTGGCCGCGCCAGGACATCGAGGCCTACCTCATCGATCCCGACACCCCGACTCTCGTCGCCTGCGACAGCAGGCGCCGGATCGCCGGCTTCGCCATGCTGCGGCTCCTGGGCGACGACGTCGAGCTGATGACCATCGCGGTCATGCCGAAATTCCGCAGCAAGGGTGTGGGCGCCGCGCTGCTGAAGGCGTGTTTCGAGGATTTGCTGATGACGCCATCCAAGCGCATGATCCTCGAGGTCGCGGCCGACAATCCGGCGGCGATCAAGCTCTACCAGCGGCTGGGCTTCCAGAAGCTGTCCGAGCGCAAGGGATATTATGCGCGGCCCGATGGCCAGCCGGCGACGGCCCTGGTGATGGCCCGACCACTGGAGTAGCGTTCTGATGCTGAAGCCCGGCCAGACCGAAACCCTCGAAGAGCTGTGTGCCAAGAAAGGCATGCGCATGACCGACCAGCGCCGGGTGATCGCGCAGGTCATCGAGAGCGCGGCCGACCACCCCGATGTGGAAGAGCTCTACCGCCGTGCCTCGGCGCAGGACGCGCGCATCTCGCTGTCGACGGTCTACCGAACGCTCAACCTGTTCGAGGAGGCGGGCCTCGTCACCAAGCACGACTTCAAGGACGGCCGGGCGCGCTTCGAGCCGATCCCCGACGAGCATCACGACCACCTGATCGATATCCGCTCCGGCAAGGTGATCGAGTTCCGCAACGAGGAGATCGAGGCGATCCAGGAGCTGATCGCCAAGCGGCTGGGCTACCGCCTCGTCGACCACCGCCTCGAACTCTATGCCGTACCGCTCAAATCCGAGCCGCAGAAATGATCTTCAGAACGCTGTTCTTCATCTTTATCTTCGTGCCGTTCATGCTGGTCGGTGTGCCGGTGCAGTTCATCATCACTCGGCTGGGCCTGTTTTCGCCGGTGCTGACAATGGCGTTCCACAAGGTCGGCTGCGTGTTCTGCGGGCTGCGGGTCCACGTCATCGGCGAGCCGCTGCACAACCAGCCGACCCTGCTGCTCTCCAACCACATCAGCTGGACCGACATCGTCGCCATCGGCTCGGTCGCCGACGTGACCTTCGTCGCCAAGACCGGCGTGCGCGACACCTTCTTCGTCGGCTTCATGGCGTCGCTGCAGCGCACGCTGTTCGTCGACTACAACCGCCGCGCCGACACCAAGCGCACCAGCGCCGAGATGGGCAAGCGTCTCGCCAGGAACGGCGCTGTCCTGCTGTTCGCCGAGGGCCATCGCGACCTCGGCGACCACGTGCAGCCATTCCGCTCGGCGCTGGTCGGCGCCGCCCAGGCGGCGATGCTCGACGGCGGTGCGCCCGAGGTCGCCATCCAGCCGGTGGCCATCGCCTATACGCATCTGCAGGGGCTGCCGATTTCACGCAACGAGCGCAGCGGCATCTCCGGCATGAACGCGCGGGGCTTCAAGGCCGTGGTCGCCGGCATCCTCGGCTCGGGCATGAAGGACATCACCATCGCCTTCGGTGCGCCGATTCCGATGTCGGCCGAAACCGACCGCAAGGTCATCACCAAGCAGGCCGAGGACCAGGTCCGCCGCATGCTGGTGGCGCTCAACCGGCACGAGGACATCGGCCCAGTAATGGCGCGCCCCGCAGCCGCCCCGGTGGCGCCCGCGGCGGCCTAGTCGGCGTCGATGATGCAGAACGGATTGCCCTCGGGATCGCGCAGCGTCGTGTAGTTCTGCTCGTTGCGCCAGAACGTGGCGCCGAGCGCCATCACGCGTCTGGCTTCGGCGTGCCGGTCGGAGGCGCTGAGGTCGAGGTGGATGCGGTTGCGAAACGGCCGCGGCCCGCCCCTCAGGTGGAAGCACAGTGTCGGTCCCGGCCCGTCGACCATCACCACCGGATCCGTTTCGGGCGTGAGTCCCAGCGCCGCGAGCCGCGCGATCTCGGCCTCGTCGTAGCCGCGCACGGCGTAGCCCTCGGCCACCTGCGCCCAGAAACGGGCGAGCCTGGCCGGATTGTCGGCATCGATGACGATTTCCTTGAGCTTGGCCATCCGGACACCCTTTCTTGGCAAGGTCCGCCAGCAGGGTGTAATGAGCCCGCCCATGACGCAAGACACCGCGCCCGCAGGCGAAATCCGACCCAAGAAGCTGTTCATCAAAACCTACGGGTGTCAGATGAACGTCTACGATTCCGACCGCATGGCCGATGCCCTGGCGCCGCACGGCTACGAGCCTACGCAGACGCTCGACGATGCCGACCTCGTGGTGCTCAACACCTGCCACATCCGCGAGAAGGCCTCCGAGAAGGTGTTCTCCGAGCTCGGCCGCCTCGCCGAGCTGAAGGCGGAGGGGCGTCAGTTCATGATCGGCGTCGCCGGCTGCGTGGCGCAGGCCGAGGGCGAGGAAATCGCCCGCCGGGCCAAATCCGTCGACATGGTGTTTGGACCGCAGAGCTATCATCGCCTGCCCGAGCTCGTGGCGCGCGTGCGCTCGGGCGAAAAGGTGGTCGAGACCGAGTTTCCGGCCGAGGACAAGTTCGAGCACCTGCCGCAGGCGACCCCGAAGGTGATCCGCGCGCGCGGCCTCACCGCCTTCCTGACGGTGCAGGAAGGCTGCGACAAGTTCTGCTCGTTTTGCGTCGTGCCCTATACGCGCGGCAGCGAGACCAGCCGGCCGGTGGAGCAGGTGCTCGCCGAAGCCCGCGCCCTCGTCGATGCCGGCGTGCGCGAGCTGACCCTGCTGGGCCAGAACGTCAACGCCTATCACGGCCTCGACGCAACTGGCCGATCGGTCGGCCTCGGCGAATTGTGCGAAAGGCTGGCGGAGATCGAGGGCCTCGCCCGCATCCGCTACACCACCAGCCACCCGTCGGACATGACCGACGAGCTGATCACGGCGCATCGCGATAATCTGAAGCTCATGCCCTACCTGCACCTGCCGGTGCAGTCGGGCTCCGACCGCATCCTCAAGGCGATGAACCGCCGCCACACCCGCGCCGACTATCTGCGGACCATCGAGCGGATCAAGCAGGCGCGGCCCGACATGGCGCTGTCGGGCGACTTCATCGTCGGCTTTCCCGGCGAGACCGACGGCGACTTCGAAGCGACACTGTCGATCGTGCGCGAGGTCGGCTACGCCTCGGCCTTCACCTTCAAATACTCGATCCGTCCCGGCACGCCGGGCGCCAGCCTGCCCGAGCAGGTGCCGGAGGCGGTCAAGGCCGAGCGCCTCGCCCGGCTCAACCAGTTGGTCACGGCGCAGATGCGCGGCTTCGCCCGCGCCTGCGTCGGCCGCACCCTCGACGTGCTGCTGGAGAAAAAAGGGCGACTCCCTGGCCAGTTGGGCGGTCGCTCCCCATATCTGCAGGCGGTGCACCTCGACGCGCCCGAACACCTGATCGGCACGGTGCAGCGGGTGCACATCGTGGCAGCCGGAAATAACTCAATTGAAGGCAAGATTGTCACACAC
>JBQCIY010000217.1:0-5638 GCA_051953275.1 Devosia sp.
GTGGGATCGGGCGTCGTCGCCAAGATTCTGAAGTAAGAGTCTAGCCGCGCGGCGCGCGCCTGGCGTGCGCCGCGTACCATTTTGGTTGGGAAAGCAAGATGAACGGTCAAAACATTCGCATCCGCCTCAAGGCGTTTGACCATCGCGTGCTCGATACGTCGACGCGCGAGATCGTCAACACCGCCAAGCGGACGGGCGCGCAGGTCCGCGGACCGATCCCGCTGCCGACGCGAATCGAGAAATTCACGGTCAACCGTTCGCCGCACATCGACAAGAAGTCGCGCGAACAGTTCGAAATTCGCACCCATAAACGGCTGCTCGACATCGTCGATCCCACGCCGCAGACCGTGGATGCGCTGATGAAGCTGGATCTTGCCGCCGGCGTCGACGTCGAAATCAAGCTCTAGACTGAGGTTTTCGCACTGACCGCATAACGGGTCCTCTTGACAGTCCAATGACCCGGTCAGTCGCCAAGGAGAAAAGGTAACAACCGATGCGTTCTGGTTTGATCGCACAAAAGCTGGGGATGACCCGCATCTTCAAGGAGGACGGCACGCACGTCCCCGTGACGGTGCTCGGCCTCATGAACTGCCAGGTGGTGGGCCAGCGCACGGCTGAGAAGGACGGTTATACCGCGCTGCAGCTCGGCGCCGGTACCGTCAAGACCAAGAATATCACCAAGGCGGATCGCGGCCAGTTCGCCGTCGCCAAGGTCGAGCCCAAGCGGCAGATCACCGAGTTCCGCGTCGATCCTGAGAACCTCATCGAGGTGGGCGCCACGCTGCAGGCCGACCACTTCGTCGAGGGCCAGCTTGTCGATGTGACCGGCACCTCGATCGGTAAGGGGTTCGCCGGCGGCATGAAGCGCTGGAACTTCGGCGGCCTGCGCGCCACGCACGGCGTGTCTGTGTCGCACCGTTCGCACGGTTCGACCGGCCAGCGGCAGGACCCTGGCAAGGTGTTCAAGGGCAAGAAGATGGCGGGCCATATGGGCGACCGTCGCGTGACCACGCAGAATGTCCGTGTGGCCAAGACCGACGTCGAGCGTGGCCTGATCATGATCGAAGGCGCCGTTCCCGGTGCCAAGGGCGGCTGGATCCAGATTCGCGACGCGGTGAAGAAGCCGGCGCCGAAGGGTGCCGCTACGCCGGGCTCGTTCAAGGCCGCCGCCGGGGAGAGCAAGTAATGGACATCCAGGTCACATCTCTCGACGGCAAGGACGCCGGTTCGCTGAGCCTCAAGGACGAGATTTTCGGTCTTGAGCCGCGCCCCGACCTGCTCCACCGCATGGTGCGCTACCAGGGCCTCAAGGCCATGGCCGGCACCCATGACGTGAAGAACCGCGCCGAGATTGCCCTCACCGGCAAGAAGTGGGGCAAGCAGAAGGGCGGCGGTACTGCTCGTCACGGCAGTCGCCGTGCGCCGCAGTTCCGTGGTGGCGGCCGCGCGTTCGGTCCGACCCCGCGCAGCCACGCGATCGACCTACCCAAGAAGGTCCGCGCCTTGGCGCTCAAGCACGCGCTTTCGGCCAAGGCCAAGGCGGGTGAGCTTGCGATTGTCGATACGCTGAAGACCGAGACGCCCAAGACTGCTGCGCTTCGCGCTCAGTTCGGCAAGCTGGAATGGCTGAACGCGTTGATCGTCGATGGCGCCGATCTCGACCAGAACTTCGCTCTGGCCGCGCGCAATATTCCGCAGATCGACGTGCTGCCCATCCAGGGCATCAATGTCGCCGACATTCTGCGCCGCAACCGGCTTGTCCTGACCAAGGCCGCCGTCGAAGCGCTGGAGGCGCGGTTCGCATGAGCAAGTTTACGAACTACGACATCATCCGCTCGCCAGTCGTGACTGAAAAATCGACGCTCGCGTCCGAGCACGGCCAGGTGGTGTTCGACGTGGCGATCGAGGCCACCAAGGCGGACATCAAGGCCGCTGTCGAAGGGCTGTTCTCGGTCAAGGTGAAAGCGGTCAACACGCTGGTCCGCAAGGGCAAGACGAAGCGCTTCCGCGGCTTCAAGGGCGTGCGCAACGACGTCAAGAAGGCAATCGTAACCCTCGTCGACGGCCAGTCGATCGACATTTCGACCGGCGTGTAAGGGGAGAGAGAACTATGGGTCTTGTAACTTACAATCCGACCTCCCCGGGCCGCCGCTTCCTGATCACGACCGACCGGTCGGAGCTGTGGAAAGGCAAGCCGGTCAAGACGCTGACCGAAGGTCTGAGTGCCTCGGGCGGCCGCAACAACACCGGCCGCATGACCACCCGTCATCGCGGCGGCGGTCACAAGCGCACCTACCGCATGGTGGATTTCAAGCGCGTCAAGTTCGACCAGGTCGCGACCGTCGAGCGGCTGGAATACGATCCCAACCGCACCGCCTGGATCGCCCTGGTCAAGTACGAGGACGGCGAGCTGAGCTACATCGTGGCGCCGCAGCGTCTGGCCGCTGGCGACAAGGTCGTCTCGTCGCTGTCGACCGTCGACGTCAAGCCGGGTAACGCGATGCCGCTCGAGCGCATGCCGGTCGGCACCATCGTCCACAACGTCGAGATGAAGCCCCGCAAGGGCGGCCAGATCGCGCGTTCGGCCGGCGCCTACGCCCAGTATGTCGGCCGCGACCAGGGTTGGGCGATCCTTCGCCTCAACTCCGGCGAACAGCGCCGCGTGCACGGATCGTGCCTCGCGACGGTCGGCGCGGTGTCCAACCAGGATCACGCCAACACTGTGGTCGGCAAAGCCGGCCGCAACCGCTGGCTCGGCATTAAGCCGCAGACCCGTGGTATCGCCATGAACCCGGTCGACCACCCGCATGGTGGCCGCACCAAGGGCGGTATGCACTGGACGACCCCATGGGGCGGCGCCGCCAAGGGTCAGAAGACCAGAAGCAACAAGCGCACGGACAAGTTCATCGTCCGCAGCCGTCACGTGAAGAAGGGTCGCTAAGCCATGACTCGTTCAATCTGGAAGGGCCCGTTCGTCGACGGTTACCTGCTCAAGAAGGCCGACAAGTCTCGCGCCTCCGGCCGCAGCGAAGTGATCAAGATGTGGAGCCGGCGCTCGACCATCATGCCGCAGTTCGTCGGCCTGACCTTCGGCGTCCACAATGGCCACAAGCATGTGCCGGTCGTGGTCTCGGAAGAGATGATCGGCCACAAGTTCGGCGAGTTCGCGCCGACCCGCACCTACTACGGGCATTCGGCCGACAAGAAGGCCAAGAGGAAGTAACATGGGCAAGCCGAAGACCAAGCGCGCGCTCAAGGACAACGAAGCGAAAGCCGTTCTCCGCCTGCTGCGCACCAGCTCTCAGAAGCTGAACCTCGTTGCCCAGATGATCCGCGGCAAGAAGGTGGACAAGGCGCTCGCCGAGCTCACGTTCTCGCGCAAGCGCATCGCGGGGCCGGTCAAGAAGACCCTCGAGAGCGCAGTGGCCAATGCCGAGAACAATCACGGACTCGACCCCGATGCTCTGGTGGTTGCCGAGGCCTATGTCGGCGATGGACTGGTGATGAAGCGCTTCCTGGCGCGTGGCCGTGGCCATGCTGCCCGAATGGAGCACACCTTCTCGAACCTCACCATTGTGGTTCGCCAAGTTGAGGAGACCGCATAATGGGTCAGAAGATCAACCCGATCGGTCTGCGCCTTGGGATCAACCGCACGTGGGACAGCCGCTGGTTCGCCAACAAGAACGAGTACGGCAACCTGCTGCAGGAAGACCTCAAGATCCGCGAGACCCTGCTCGAAGACCTCAAGCAGGCCGCGGTCAGCAAGATCGTCATCGAGCGTCCGCACCGCAAATGCCGCGTGTCGATCCACACGGCCCGCCCGGGCATCGTGATCGGCAAGAAGGGCGCCGATATCGACAAGATCCGCGCCAAGGTAAAGTCGTTCACCGATAGCGAAGTGCACATCAACATCGTCGAAGTGCGCAAGCCGGAGACCGACGCCAACCTCGTGGCCCAGGGCATCGCCCAGCAGCTCGAGCGGCGCGTGGCGTTCCGCCGCGCCATGAAGCGCGCCGTGCAGACGGCGATCCGCATGGGCGCCGGCGGCATCCGCGTCAACGTCGGCGGGCGCCTCGGCGGCGCCGATATCGCCCGTACCGAGTGGTACCGCGAGGGCCGCGTGCCGCTGCACACCCTGCGTGCCGATATCGACTACGGCACGGCGGAAGCCGAGACGACGTACGGCATCATCGGCGTGAAGGTCTGGATCTTCAAAGGCGAAGTGCTCGAGCACGACCCGATGGCGCATGAGCGCCGAGCCACCGAAGGCGGTGACGGGGCCGGGCAGGGAGCTCCCCGTCGCGAGCGCACCGATCGTGAAGACGGTGAGCGTCGTCCGCGCGGCCGCAACCGCGGTGGCGACACCGACGGCCCGTCGGCGAACTGAGAAGGCATGAGATAGATGCTGCAGCCAAAGAAAACCAAGTTCCGCAAGGCGCACAAGGGCCGCATCCATGGCAACGCCAAGGGTGGCACGGATCTCGCCTTCGGCCAGTTCGGCCTGAAGTCGACCGAGCCGGAGCGCGTCACTGCGCGGCAGATCGAGGCCGCCCGCCGCGCCATCACCCGTGAGATGAAGCGCGCCGGTCGCGTCTGGATTCGCGTATTCCCGGACCTGCCGGTTTCCAAGAAACCGGTCGAAGTCCGCATGGGTAAGGGCAAGGGGTCGGTCGAGTACTGGGCGGCGCGCGTCCATCCGGGCCGCATCCTGTTCGAGATCGACGGCGTCCCCGAGGATATCGCCAAGGAGGCGCTCCGCCTCGGCGCCATGAAGCTTCCGATCACGACCCGCGTCGTGACCCGTATTCCTGATTAAGGACGAGACAAGATGGCCAATTCCGATCTCCGGGCCAAGACGCCCGACGAACTGAAGGACCAGCTGCTCGGCCTCAAGAAGGAGCAGTTTAATTTGCGCTTCCAGCGCGCGACTCAGCAGCTCGAAAAGACGGGTCGTGTAAAGGAAGTCCGTCGCGAGATCGCCCGGATCAAGACGATCCTGGGCGAGAAGTCCGCGGCGAAGTAAGGAGAAACCGATGCCCAAGCGCGTTTTGCAGGGGACTGTGGTCTCCGACGTGAACGACAAGACCGTGGTGGTGCGCGTTGACCGCGCCTTCACCCACCCGGTGCTTAAGAAGACCGTGCGGCGGTCCAAGAAGTACCATGCGCATGACGAGGCCAACACGGCCAAGGTCGGCGACTCGGTGTGGATCGAAGAGTGTCCGCCGATTTCGAAGAACAAGCGCTGGACCTTGGTTCAGCACGCCTAAAACAGAATTTTAGCCCGCCGTGAGGCGCGGCGAATGGAACGAGAAGGCATCAAGCCATGATCCAGATGCAGTCAAATCTCGACGTTGCCGATAATTCCGGCGCGCGTCGTGTCATGTGCATCAAGGTGCTCGGCGGCTCGCACCGCAAGTACGCCTCGGTCGGCGACATCATCGTCGTGTCGGTCAAGGACGCGATCCCGCGCGGCCGCGTCAAGAAGGGCCAGGTGATGAAGGCCGTCGTCGTGCGCACGGCCGCTCCGGTCCGCCGCACGGACGGGTCGATCATCCGCTTCGACAAGAACGCTGCGGTGCTGATCAACAACCAGGCCGAGCCGATCGGCACCCGCATTTTCGGGCCGGTTCCGCGCGAG